>JASLCW010000112.1 GCA_030151765.1 Marmoricola sp. | reverse complement strand
GAGCGAGCCGCCGAACCAGGTCAGCGGACCGCCGTTGTTCTCCTGGGCGACCCGCCCGTTGTCGCGCACCGTGAGCGAGCCGAAGGCCTCCAGACGCTGGAAGGTGCGGCCGACCCCGTTCTTCGCGCGACGGTGCACCGGCCAGCCCGTGACGTCGCGGTCGCGGTAGCGAACGCGTCCCTTCGTCGGCTTCTGCAGCCCGGTGATCACGTTGAAGCAGGTCGTCTTCCCCGCCCCGTTGGGGCCGATCAGTCCGGTGATCACGCCGCGGTCGGCCGTGAAGTTGGCGCGGTTGACCGCGGTCACTCCCCCGAACCTCACCACCACGTCGTCGACCTCGAGCAGCGCCATCTCAGCCCACCTTCTCCATGCCGACCTTCTCCATGCCGACCTTCTCCATGCCGAGCTCGACCATCGGTACGTCGACAGCCCCGTCGCCCACGCCGGTCCTGCCGAATCCGGGGATCTCGGGCGGTTGCGGCAGCCGGGAGCGCACCCACCTGCCGAGCCGGAAGAGATGGTTGGCGATCCCGTTGGGGTCGCGGCCGAGCAGCACGGCGCCGAAGCCGATGATCGCGAACAGCAGGCCCGCCATCGACGGCTGTGAGGCCTGGAACTCCGGAAGAAGCATGAGCGCGATGCCGCCCAGCATTGCTCCGGTCACTGAGGTCGCACCGAAGACGACGGCGAGCAGAAGCACCAGGAGCGACTGGAAGTACATGAAGTCGGCGGCACCCACGGTGCCACGAAGTCCGGCGAACAGGCCACCCGCCAGACCGGCGATCCCGGCCGACAGGGCGAACAGGCCGACCCGGAACCACCGCATGTCGAGGCCGAGGGTGCCGCAGGCCGAGGGGCTGTCGCGCATGGCGATCAACAGGCGACCCAGAGCGCCCCGCCGCAGGACGAGCACCCCGAGCGCGAGCAGCACGAAGGCCAGCACCATGAACCAGACGTAGGACGTGTCCGAGCCGATCCGGACGCCGAGGATCGAGAGCCGATCGGCAGCGAGGGTACCGTTGAACTTGAACGCGAAGTCGGCGTTGAAGACGACCTTGTCCATCAGCACCGCGAACGCCATCGTCGACAGCGCGAGGTAGAGACCGGTGAGCCGCAGCACCGGCAACGCGACGAGCGCTCCGACGCCCGCGGCGATCAGCGCGGAGAGGGCGAGCCCGAGCAGGTTCGGCTGGTCCAGCTTGGCGTAGGCGAGGGCACCGACACCGGCGAAGGTGAACTGGGCGAGCGAGACGTGGCCGCCGTACCCGGTCAACAGGACCAGCGACAACATCACCATGGCGTACGTCGCGGCGACACCGATCAGCAGCACCTGGTTGGGCGCGACGACGTTGACCAGCAGCAGTGCGACGAGCAGCAGCCCGGCGCCCGATCCGAGGGAGAGACGCATCGACGGGAGCGGCGCGGTGACCATGCCCTTGACCTGCCCGATCCGCAGTTGCGTCTGCGGCATCAGCACCACGATCGCGAACAGGAAGAGCGCGGGGATGACGGGACGGAAGGACGCCAGGAAGCCGTCGGTGGGCAGGTAGCCGACCGCCCATGACTCGAGGATGCCCAGGATCATCGCACCCGCGAAGGTCATCGGGAGGCTCTTCAACTTGCCGAGCATGGCGGCGGCATAGGCGTTGATGACCAACAGGGTCAGCGCGTAGTAGTCGAGCAGCACGACCGGGCTGAGCAGGATGCCACCGAGCGCCGCCAGCGAGATGCCGATCGCCCAGGAGAGCGCGGCCACCCGGTCCGGCTTGCCGCCGAAGAGCTTGAGCAGCTCGGGGTTGTCGACCGACGCGCGCATCGCGGTGCCGATCCGGGTGCGGTTGAGCAGCAGGTAGAGCCCGACGGCGACCGCGATCGCGCACACCAAGGTCACCAGCTGGTGGGCCGTGATGAAGGTGTCGCCGAGCTGCCATCCCTTCCCCGACCAGAACGGCAGCAGGACCCGCGGTTCGGGCGGCCAGATCTGCTGCGCCAGACCGATCAGGCCGACCAGCAGACCGACGGTGACCACCAGGGCAACCGACACCGGCCCTTCGCCGAGTCCGCGGGTCACGAACCGCTGGATGAACCAGCCGATCGCCGGTGCGACCACCCCGAGGACGAGGACCAGCGAGAGGACGGTCGGCATGCCCTGGCGCTGGGTGAAGTCCCAGAACACGAAGGAGAGGAACATCCCGAAGGCGCCGTGGGCGATGTTGAAGACCCGGGTGGTCGTGTAGGTGAGCACCAGTCCGCTGGCCATGATCGCGTAGGCCGCCCCCGTGAACAGACCGAGCAGCGTGAAGGCGAACAGGGAGCCCACCGCGATCAGCCGCCGATCCCGGAGTCCACGAGCCCACCGCACATGTAGTCACCTGGCGACACCTGCTGCCACTTGCCCCCGGCGTACTGGACGACCTTCAGGCACGGCGACGTCATGCCGGTGGCGAGATTCATCGGGGCGTGCATCCCGTTGCCCGTCCAGGCGGTCGTCGCCTTGACGGCGGCGACCATGCTGTCCCGGGTGAGCTTGCCGCCGAGTGCCGTCGCCTTCTCCGCGAAGAGGCGGGCGGCCGACCAGGCGTAGAGGCCGTAGTAGTTGGGGATGGCGCCGGGCTTCACCTGCTGCAGCCACTTCAGATAGAGCTGGATCTCTGCGTTGGAGGTGTTCTCGAAGAGGTCGTTGGCGGCGTAGATGTAGGCGCCCTCCGCGGCCGCCCCGGCCTGCTGGAGGTAGCGCTTGTCGTAGATGGTCGGGTCCTGGAGGAAGAAGTCCGGCTTGAAGCCTTGCTGCTGCATGGCCTGCTGCAGCTTCACCGAGTTCTGGTAGGGACCCTGGTAGGCGACCGCGCGCACACCCTTGGCCTTCATCTGCTGCACGTAGGGCGCGAAGTTGAACTCCGCGACGTCGATGCCCTGCAGGTAGGAGACCTTCCAGCCGCCGCCCTTCTCGTAGCCGGCCGCCATGCTCTTCGCGTTGACAGGTGCCGCACCCGCGTTGATGTAGAGGACGGCCGCGTTCTGCACGGCGTCGGGGAACTTCTGGGCGAACCACTTCGGCGCGGCGTCGGGGATGAAGCTCGTCTTGACCGTGTAGGCCGCCACACACGTCTTGCAGGCCTGCCGCTCCGGGCTGG
>JASLCW010000091.1 GCA_030151765.1 Marmoricola sp. | reverse complement strand
GGCCTGCGGCTCGGCATCGAGCAGCTGACGCTCTGGCGCGACGACGCCTTCCAGTACGAGGACGCCGGCCGGCCCTTCCACTATCACCTGTACGTCGGGCGGGTGGGTGTCACGAACGAGGACATCGTGGTGGGTGAGGGGCGGCAGATCGTCTTCGTCGCCCCGGAGCACGTCGGCGGCCTCGATCTGGCGCAGTCGTGCCGCCACTTCGTCCCCGACTTCCTGGCATCCGACGCCTACCGAGAGCTGCTGGTGAGATGACGACGAAGCACGAACTGCGGATCATCCAGGTACCCGGCGCCGGCGCCGAGGACGTCCTGGTCGACGCCGCCGGCGCGGTGTGGACCGGCACCGAGGACGGCAACATCTTCCGGATCGACCCGAAGAGCGGCAGCGCCGAGCGGATCGGCACGACGGAGGGCCGTCCCCTCGGTCTCGAGCTGTACGACGACCGCATCCTGATCTGCGACGCACACCAGGGACTCATGGCGATGGACCGCCAGGGCCGGGTCGAGACGCTGGTGCACGAGGTGGAGGGCCGTGAGATGGCCTTCTGCAACAACGCGGCCGTCGCGAGCAATGGCGACGTGTGGTTCTCCGACAGCAGCACCGAGTACTCCATCGAGGACTGGAAGGCGGACTTCGTCGAGCACACCCAGACCGGCCGGCTGCTCTGCCTCCGGGCCGGTGGTGAGCTCGAGGTGGCCCTGACCGGCCTCGCCTTCGCCAACGGTGTGGCCCTGGCCGCCGACGAGTCCTGGGTCGCGGTTGCGGAGACGGGGCGTCGCACCGTCGTACGGCTGTGGCTGACGGGAGAGCGGGCGGGAGAGCGCGAATTCCTCGTCGAGGACCTGCCCGGCTACCCCGACAACATCGCCCTGGGCAGCGACGGGCTGGTGTGGGTGACGATCGCCTCCCCACGCGATCCGCTGGTGGAGATGCTGCAGCACAAGGCCCCGCTGGCGGTGCGCAAGGTCGTCACCAAGATCCCGGAGGCCCTGCAGCCCAAGCCGAAGCGGACCGCCCGCGTCCAGGCGTACGACGCCACCGGCACGCTGGTGCACGACCTCGAGGCGGATGCCTCCGCCTTCCACATGGTCACCGGTGTGCGCGAGCACAACGGCCGGGTGTGGTTCGGCAGCCTGATCGAGCCTGCGGTGGCCGTCGTGGAGCTCGCGTAGCCCTCTAAGATGGCCCTCATGGCGAAACTGGCGGACATCACGGGGCCTGCGGACCTCCGCAACCTCAGTGACGACGATCTCGCCGAGCTCGCCACGGAGATCCGCAACGAGCTGATCCGCACCTGTGCGCCGCGCGGCGGACACCTCGGTCCGAACCTGGGCGTGGTCGAGCTGACGCTGGCCATCCACCGGGTCTTCGATTCGCCCCGCGATCGCATCATCTTCGACACCGGTCATCAGGCCTATGTCCACAAGATGCTGACCGGCCGGGCCAAGGACTTCGACTCGCTGCGCACCGAGGGTGGCCTCTCCGGCTATCCGAGCCAGACCGAGTCCGAGCACGACATCGTCGAGAACTCGCACGCCTCGACCTCGCTGTCCTATGCCGACGGGCTCGCGAAGGCCTATCACCTCCGCGGCGAGGAGCGGCACGTCGTGGGCATCATCGGCGACGGCGCCCTGACCGGCGGCATGGCCTGGGAGGCGATGAACAACATCGCCGCGGGTCCCACGGACACGCCGTACGCCAGCCCGATCGTGATCGTGAACGACAACGGCCGGTCCTACATGCCCACGGTCGGCGGTCTCGCCGACCATCTGAGCGTGCTGCGCACCAACCCGCGCTACGAGCAGGTGCTGGACATGGTCAAGACGCGGCTCAACGGCGTCCGCGGCGTCGGGCCGGCGGTGTACGACGCCCTCCACGCCATGAAGAAGGGCGTCAAGGACGTCCTTGCGCCCCAGGGTCTCTTCGAGGACCTCGGCATGAAGTACCTCGGCCCGGTGGACGGCCACGACCGGGTCGCCGTCGAGCACGCGCTGCAGCAGGCGAAGCGCTTCCAGGGTCCGGTGATCGTGCACGTGATCACCCAGAAGGGCTTCGGCTACGACCCCGCCGTACGCAACGAGGCCGACCAGTTCCACCAGATCGGCGCCTTCGACCCGGAGACGGGGGAGGCGCTGGCGACGGGGGGCAACTGGACGAGGCACTTCTCCGCGGAGATGGTCGCGCTCGGCGCCGAGCGCGACGACATCGTCGGGATCACCGCGGCGATGTTGCACCCGGTGGGGCTCAACACCTTCGCGGACGCCTACCCGGACCGGATCTTCGACGTCGGCATCTCCGAGCAACACGCGGTGACGAGTGCCGCAGGCCTGGCCATGGGCGGTCTGCATCCTGTCGTCGCGATCTACGCGACCTTCCTCAACCGTGCCTTCGACCAGGTCCTGATGGATGTCGCGCTGCACCACTGCGGCGTCACCTTCGTGATCGATCGCGCCGGCGTGACCGGCAGCGACGGCGCCAGCCACAACGGCATGTGGGATCTCTCGATCTTCCAGGTCGTCCCGGGGCTGCGGATCGCGACTCCGCGTGACGGCGCCCGCGTCGGCGAACTGCTCCGCGAAGCGGTCGAGGTCGACGACGCACCCACGCTGCTGCGCCTGCCCAAGGGCAAGCCGCCGGCCGACATCCCGGCCGTCGACAAGGCGGGCTCGATGGACGTGCTGGTACGCCGTGGCGCCCGCGAGGTGCTGATCGTCGGCGTCGGTTCGATGGCGGCGGTCTCGGTGGAGGTGGCCGAGCGCCTCGATCATCAGGGCATCGGCGTCACCGTCGTCGACCCGCGCTGGGTCAAGCCGTGGGACCGGGCGATCATCGACCTCGCCCGTGAGCACGACCTGGTCGTCTGCGTCGAGGACAGTGGCCGCGTCGGTGGTGTGGGCTCGACGCTGCTCGGCCTGCTCAACGACGAGCGGGTGACCACCCCGGTCCGCATCCACGGCATCCCGCAGGAGTTCATCGACCACGCCGAGCGCGACGCGATCCTGGAGCGCATCGGCCTGACCTCGCAGTCACTGGCGCGGGGCATCGTCGAGGACGTCACCGCTCTCGGCAACGGTGAGTCGATCCCGTCCCTGCTGCACGCCGACTAGGCCCGTGGGGGCACGAGCACTGCGGTCCGGACGCGCCACCGGGATCGCACTGGTACTGGCAACGCTCCTGCTGACGGCCGCGTGCTCATCGGACGTCGCCTATGACAACACAGGTGACTGGGCGCACACCCAGCAGCAGACCGTGCTCGACCAGCGCGCCAAGGCGATCCGGACGCACGACCTCGCCCTCTTCATGAGCACCGTGGCACGTGGCGACCGCGCCTTCGTGGCCCGGGAGCGCCGCTATTTCCAGGGCATCACCCAGTTGCCGCTCGGCCAGGTCCGCTTCACCGCGATGCCGACGGCGTGGCCGCATGCGCTGGTCCGCGCCGGCCTCCCGAAGGATGCCGTCGCGGTCCGGGTGCGGCAGGTGCTCAAGCTCGACGCCTTCGACACCGAGCCCGAGGTGAGCATCACCGGCCTGGTCCTGGCGCCGCGCGGCGACCAGTGGAAGGTGGTCGCGGACCGCACCGCGGGCGGCAGCAGCTTCCCGGGATATGCCCCGCAGCCCTGGGAGGTGGGGGCGATCCGGGTGCAACGCAGCGGCAATGTCCTGGGCGTCTTCGACGACGAATCGATCAGGTACGCCGGCCAACTGCTCCCGGTGGTCGAGAAGTCGATCAGCCAGGACGAGTCGGCCTTCCCCTTCTGGTGGGACGGGAAGGTCGTCGTCTACTGCTTCCAGCAGCCCGGCCTGCTCGATTCCTTCCGGCGCGTGCCCGGCGGGAACATCCGCGACCTCGGCGCGATGTCCTTCCCGGTCTACGGCAATGCCTCGGGATCCAAGATCGCCGGGATGCGTTTCGTGGTGCTCCCCGCATCGGTGACCGCCGGTACGCCGTACCTCGCGCGACTGGTGCGCCACGAGCTCACCCACGTGGCCGTGGGCTCCCGCGACGACGGTGCCCCGACCTGGTTCGTCGAGGGTCTCGCCGAGTACGTCGGCGCCCGGCCGCTGGCGCGTGGCGAGCGCCGGATCCCGTCGGTGGCGGTCACCAGGTCGGCCGGCCGGGTCGATGCGATGCCGGCCTCGGACGACTTCAACGGGCCCGACCAGGACTGGCACTACGCACTCTCGTGGATGGCCTGCGACTTCATCGCCTCGAAGTTCGGCGAGGCCACCCTGTGGAACCTGATGGACGCCTTCCACGCCGCGCAGGGCGGGAACATCGACCAGCGCCAGGACGCCGTACTGGAGCAGGAGATCGGGATGAACTCGAGCCAGCTGGCGGCCCGGGCGGCGGCACGGATTCGTCACATATACGGCTGACCGGCGACTTCGCCGGAATGACCGGAGTGGTCCGGAGGTTGACCACTAGGCTTCAAGGAAGACGAGCGAGGAGTGAGCAGCGCAGATGAGTGAGCAGCGGTTGGTGCACATCGTGGACGAGGTCCCGGAACTCCGTGGCCGTCGTCCGGTGATGCTGGTCGCGCTCGACGGCTTCCTCGACGCGGGCAATGTGTCCGCCCTCGCGGTGGCCCACCTCAACGCCACCGAGCCGGGCAGCGTGGTCGCGACCTTCGAGGTCGACGAACTGCACGACTACCGGGCGCGGCGTCCTCCGATGACCTTCCACGAGGATCGCTACACCGACTACGAGGCCCCGCGGCTCGTCGTACGGCTGCTGCACGACCGGGACGACGAGCCCTATCTGCTGTTGGCCGGCCCGGAGCCGGACATCCGGTGGGAGGCCTTCGCCCGCGCGGTGCGCGAGGTCGTGCAGGCCTTCGACGTCCGGCTGGTGCTGTCGATGGGGGCGGTGCCGATGGCGGTACCGCACACGCGGCCCACTCACCTGACCAATCACGCGACGGCCCGGCGGCTGCTGCGTCAGGAGAATGTCTGGGAGGGCGAGATCCGGATCCCGGCCAGCGCCCAGGCGTTGCTCGAGCTGCGCCTCGGCGAGTGGGGTCATGACGCGGGCGGCTTCGTCGCGCACGTGCCGCACTACCTGGCGCAGATGGACTATCCGGGCGCCTCGGTGCGGCTGCTCGAGGCGGTCGGCGACGCCGCCGACCTCGACTGGGACCTGACCATCCTGCGCGACGCCGCGGCGCAGCGCGACCACGAGATCGCCGAGCAGGTGGCCGGCTCCGACGAGGTGCGCGAGGTCGTCAGCGGGCTCGAGCAGCAGTACGACGCCTTCCACGACCCGCGCGGTGAGGATCTGCTCGCCGCCGATCAGCCCCTGCCCTCGGGTGAGGAGCTGGGTGCGGAGTTCGAGCGCTTCCTGGCCGGCCTCGATCGTCCCGAGGGGCAGCCCGGCGACTCGACCGACGGTGAGGCGCGCTGATGCCGCAGTCCGTCGAGGAGCTGATCGATCTCCTCGACCTCGAGGAGATCGAGGACAACCTCTTCCGCGGGCGTCAGCCCGACACCAGCCTGCAGCGCGTCTTCGGCGGCCAGGTGGCCGCGCATGCACTCGTCGCGGCGACGCGCACGGTGGCGCCGCAGTACGCGGTGCACTCGCTGCACTCGTACTTCCTGCGCCCCGGCGACACCTCGGTGCCGATCGTGTACGACGTCGACGACGTACGTGACGGCCGCAGCTTCGCGACCCGTCGCGTGCTCGCCCGCCAGCACGGCCGGCCGATCTTCGGGATGACACTGAACTTCCAGATCCCCGAGGACGGCTTCGACCACCAGGACCGGATGCCTGACGTACCGGCTCCGGAGGACTGCCTCGACCTGCTCGCGGCGACGCCCAAGCGGGCACGCGACCCGGAGGAGTGGCAGCGTGAATGGGCCGCCCTCGACGTACGGTACGTCGGCGACTCGCGTCCGGGCGGCACGCTGGAGTCGGCCGACTATCCCGCGCGTGCCCAGCTCTGGATCCGGATCAGCGGCAAGCTCCCCGACGACCCGTTGCAGCACACCGCCGCCTTCACCTATGCCAGCGACATGACCCTGCTGGCGGCCTCGCTCGTCCCGCACGGTCGCTACATCGCCTCGCCCGACGTACAGGCGGCCTCGCTGGACCACACGATCTGGTTCCACCGCCCCTTCCGCGCGGACGAGTGGTGGCTCTACGACCAGTACTCGCCGTCGGCATCGGGCGGCCGCGGCCTGTCCTTCGCCCGGGTCTTCACGCAGGACGGCCGGCTGGTCGCCAGCGTCGCCCAGGAGGGCCTGATCCGCCCGGTCCGGGCATGAGCCGCATAGTCCAATACGCCTCGCACCCAGGTTCCGCGGAAATGGGTGCGAGGCGTATTGGACTATGCAGTCAGATCAACGGCTGCGGCCGACCAGATGGGGGGCGCCCGACTTCGGGTTGGTGACCGAGAAGTCGATGCCGCCGTCCACGACGCGCGAGCCGAAGGCCACGGTGCCGGGCAGGAAGATCGGCTTCTTGAACTCCACCTCGACCGTCGCATCGTCACCGAGGCGACTCGCGATCGCGGCCACGCAGCGGGCCTTGGTCCACATGCCATGGGCGATCTGCCGGTTGAAGCCGAGCGCCTTGGCGGTCAGGGGATAGAGGTGGATCGGGTTCATGTCGCCCGAGACGGCGCCGTACCGACGACCGAGGTTGCCGGCCAGCTTCCAGGTGACGCCACTGCCCGGGATCACCTCGAAGGGCTCGCCCTCGGCCTTGGCCTCGGCGTCGCCCTTACCGAGACGCAGGTAGGTCGACGTCGACTCCCAGACCGTCTCGCCGTCGACGGTGGCGCCGGCGACCATGTCGAAGACCTTGCCCTTGGCGTGCGGGCGCAGGTTCGTCGCGGTCACCGCGATGTCGAGGCTCTCCCCGGCGTGGACCGGGCGCAGCTGGTGGATGGCATTGCTCAGGTGCACCGTGCCGATCGCCGGGTAGGGGAACTCGCCGCTGGTCATGATGTCCATGTGCAGCGGGAAGGCCAGCATGTGCGGATAGGTCAGCGGCACGCTGTCCTTGGGCTCGAAACCACAGACCGCGGCGTACGCCGAGACGTGCGCGGCATCGATCGTCGCGCCGGTGCGCTCACGCGTGATGTCGGCGAAGGAGCCACCCGACTTCTTGATGCCGGGGAGCTGGTTGACGCCCGGAACCATCGGCAGGGCGGCCTTGACCATGACCGGGAGAGCCATGTCAGGCACCCAGCATCATCTGGCCGCAGACGCGGACCACGTTGCCGTTGACGGCGGTCGAGCCGGGGGAGCAGTACCAGGCGAT
>JASLCW010000090.1 GCA_030151765.1 Marmoricola sp. | reverse complement strand
GAAGTCGGCGCCGGTCGGTGGATGGGGCCGGCACTCGACCGTGCCGTCGTGAACCGCGGCGGTCAGCTCGACGATGCTCAGGCCCAGGCCGCTTCCCGAGCCGCTGCGGCGAGCGCCGAGGCGGGTGAAGCGTTCGAAGACGCGGGTGCGGTCGGCCTCCGGTACGCCGGGGCCGTGGTCCTCGACGTGCACCTCCACGTGGTCACCCCGACGGGCGATCCTTACGGCGGCCACCCCGCCTCCGTGGCTGTTCGCGTTGCGGATCAGGTTGGAGAGGGCACGCCGGATCTGCAGTTGGTCGATCCGCACCTCCAGCCCGGCATCCGCCTCGGGGAGGTACAGCAACGCAGGCTCCACGTGGTTCTCCCGCGCGACATGGGACACGACATCGGCGATGGACACGACCTCGAGATCCGCCTCCCCGATGTCGGTGTCCAGTCGTTCGAGCGCGATGAGGTCCTCGAGGACCTGCCGGAAGCGGATCAGTTCGGTGTCCATCAGGCCGACCGCCTGCCGGGATCGCTCGGAGAGATCGGGATCGTGCTGGAGCACGCTGAGGCTGGTGGTGAGAGTGGCGACCGGCGTACGGAGCTCGTGACTCACATTGGCCGCGAACCGGGCGTCGTGCTCGATGCGATTCGCGACTCCGTCGACCATCGTGTTGAAGGAGGTCACCAGCGTGGTCAGGTCGGGATCCTCCGTGGGAGCCAGACGGGTGTCGAGTTCGCCGGCGGCGATCCGGGCAGCCGCGTCGGCCACCTCGTCCAGGGGGACCAGCAGTCGGCGGGAGGCGAGCCAGCCGAGCAGGACTCCCGCCAGCGTGGTGATCGCGGCACAGATCGCGAGCGTCACCTCGATCGTCGTGAGCGTCGACTGGAGCTTCCGGGCCCGGGTGATCTCGTAGTACTGGGCGTCGACGGCGGGGAGCGGGATGCCGACGACGCTCGCCGGCGCCTTCGTCACCCCCGACCAGCTGAAGGCCACCGATCTCTTCTGCACGGCGGGAATGACGTGGCGGATCACGCGCCGGCTCGTTCCGCCCGGGCCGACGGCGTACCACTGATCGCCGACCCGGAGGTGGATGGTGGCGTGGCTGCTGGCTTGCAGGGCGGCCAGCGTCACCCGCACGTCGGCATGGCGCAGCAGGGTGCTCTTCACCCGGCCGGCGTCGTTGTAGGCCTGGCGGAGCGCCGACCGTTCACGCTGCTCGACGGTGTAGTGGCGCGTCGACAGGAAGGTGGTGACCGCGAACATCACGCTGATCAGGAGCGCGCCCGAGGCGAAGGCGAGGATGACGCCCGCCCGGAGCCCGCGCGCCGGCAGGAGCGTCCTCATCGCACGTCCAGTCGATAGCCGAGGCCGCGGATCGTCTGCACCAGTTCGGGGGTGCTCGGGTCGGACTCGATCTTGGTACGGAGCCGGCGGATGTGCACGTCCACGATGCGTTCGTCGCCGAAGTGGCCGCCGGTCCAGGCCTGTTCGAGGAGCTGGCTGCGGCTGAGCACGCGGCCGGCATTCTCGGCGAGTGCGACGAGGAGCCGGTACTCGGTGTGCGTCAGGTGGATGATCTCGTCGGCCCGGCGCAGCTGGGCGGCTGCCGGGTCGAGGAGGAGCGGGCCGTTGGCCGCGTCGATGACGAGCGTGCGCTGGACCGGCGCCTGACCGCCACCCGCGATGCCCGGCCGGCGGAGGGCCGCACGGAGGCGTGCCTGCACCTCGTCGACGTCGAAGGGCTTCTTCACATAGTCGTCGGCACCGGCTTCGAGGGCATGCACGACATCGGTCGTCTTGTCGCGCGCGCTGATCACGATGATCGGGGCGATCGTCTGCCGGCGGGCGCGGCGGATGAAGGTGAATCCGTCGATGCCGCCCAGCACCAGATCGACGAGCATGACGTCGACGGGGGTCTCGGCGAGATGGGCGAGGCCGACCTCGGTGCGCTCCGCCTCGAGTACGTCGTACCCGTCCTGCTCGAGCATCAGGCGCAGCGAGGTCCGCAGGCCGTCGTCATCCTCGAGAACGAGTACCCGTGTGGCCACGCCCATCATCGTGCCAGCCGGCGTCGGCGGCTCCGCCGCCTCCATGTGTCGTGCGGCCGATTGTCATGTGATTGCAAAGTGACCGACGGGCCGTTGCCAAGCGGGCTCGCGAGGGTCGAGGCCATGCAACAGCTCGCCCATCCTGTCGCCCTGCCCGACGGCGGGAAGCTCCTTCACGTCGGCCTGCCGAAGACCGGGACGACCGCTCTGCAGATGGCGCTCCATCGCGGTCGACCGGCCCTCGCCGAGCAGGGCGTCTTCAACGCGGCGCCCAACCGGCACCCCTACCTGGCGACTCGGTTCGCCGCCGGCAATCCACTGCCGTACGACGCGGTTACGGCCGAGCGGGGCTGGGCGAGGGTGAGCCGGCGCTTCCGCGAGTCGACGGCCCGGGTGACGGTGCTCTCCAGCGAGGCCTTCGCGGCGGCTCCCCAGGAGCGCGCCCGGTCGGTCGTCGACGAACTCGGCGGCGAGGTCCACGTTGTTGTGACTCTTCGCGCTCTGGCCGCGCAGCTGCGATCGCGCTGGCAGCAGTCCCTCGTCGATGACGGTCGGCGCGGCTTCGACGAGTGGGTGGCGGCCCTGCTCGACAACGAGAAGCGGCTGCACCGGATCGGTCCAGGCGCCGTACTCGATTCGTGGGCGCCGGTCGTGGGTGAGGAGCGGATCACCTTCCTGGTAGCGGATCCGCATGACCGCGGTTCGCTCTTCCGGCGCTTCGAGAGTCTGCTCGACGTACGGGAAGGGACGCTGGAGGCGCCCGAACTCGACAACGCTGCGCTCTCCGCCGGCGGATCCGAGTTCCTCCGCCAGATCAACGTGCTCGACCAAGCGCGACGCGAGGACCCGGAGTCGGCGCGCGCCGAGATCCTCCGTCGCGGGATCTGGCGGGTGCAGCACCTGCCCGGCCTGCGCCGCGACCGGGTCCGGGTGCCGCGGTGGGCGGCAGCCCACGGCAACGAGATCGTCAAGGACTGGATCGAGCGCCTGCGCGACTCGTCCGCGACGGTGGTGGGCCGGCCCGAGGACCTCATGGTGGAGCTCGACGGGCTTCCCGAGCACGCCGACGCGCCCGCGCACATCGACGTCGCCGAGGCTGCCCGTTTCGCCCGGGAGCTCTACGAGGCGGCGATCGCGTACTACGAGAAGCAGGACCGAGGGTCGGCTACGGGGGAGCTGTCCGTACGGGAACTGCTCTCGGCACTGCGGACCAGGCTCGTACGCCGCGGACACGGGTGACTGGCCCGGACATGAGCGAGGGCGGGTGCGACCCCTCCACGAGCCGCACCCGCCCTCGACGGGCGCACAGGATCAGCGCTTGATGTTCACCAGGTCCTCGAGGACCTGGTCCGAGGTGGTGATCACCTTCGAGCTGGCCTCGAAGCCACGCTGGGCGAGGATCAGGTTGGTGAACTCGGCGGCGAGATCGACATTCGACATCTCGACGGCGCCGGCGACGACAGAGCCGCGCTGGCCCTGACCGGCGACGCCGAGCTGGACGACACCCGAGTTGGCGCTGGCGCGGAAGGCGGTGTCGCCGACCTTCTCCAGGCCCATCGGGTTGGTGAAGTCGGCGATCGCGATCTGGGCCATGTCCCGCTGGACGCCGTCGGAGAAGACACCGTGCAGCTTGCCGTCGCTGCCGAAGCTGTACGACGTGAGCTCGACGCCGGCGGGCACCGGCGGAGTGAGGCCCGCCGTACCGAGGGTGATGTCGGTGAGACCACCGGTGGCATTGCCGGTCGCGTCGAGCGCGTAGCCCTGCACCCGGCTGCCGTCGGGGGCGACGAGCGTGCCGCTGTTGTCGAAGGTGAAGGCGCCGGCCCGGGTGTAGAGGTCCTCGTTGCCGCGCTTGACGACGAAGAAGCCGTCGCCCTGGATGAGCATGTCCGTCGGGCGGCCCGTGGTCTGGGTCGACCCCTGGGTGAAGTTGCCCTCCGTGGCGGCGAGCTGGACGCCGAGGCCGATCTGGATCGGGTTGGTGCCGCCGCGCCCGGCGTTCGACCCGGATGCGCCGGTGAGCATCTGGCTCAGGGTGTCCTGGAAGACGGTGCTGCTGCTCTTGAAGCCCGTCGTGTTGGCATTGGCGATGTTGTTGCCGGTGACGTCGAGCATGGACTGGTTGACACGCAGGCCGCTGATACCGGCGAAGAGTGAGCGAAGCATGACTTTCTCCTTGGTGCTTATGCGTTCGCCTGAGCGGCGACGGACTGGATCTGGGTGAGTTGGACGTCGTTGCCGTCGACCGACAGGACGGGGCCGTTGGCGCCGTAGCTGACGCCGGAGACGACGCCGGTGCTGGTGGTGCCGTCGGCCTGCATGTAGGTGACATTCCGCCCGATGAGGTTCATCGCGCCGAAGGCCGTCGACGTGGCCAGCAGGCTCGCGGTCTGGGTGGCGACCGCCTGCATCTGCTCCAGGGCGTTGAACTGGGCGGTCTGGGTCAGGAACTGACTCGAGTCCGTCGGCTTCATCGGATCCTGGTACTTCAGCTGAGCCACCAGCAGTTGCAGGAATGTGTCCTTGTCACTGGTGCTCTTCGACGTACTCGAGGTCGCGCTCGGCGCTGTCGTGGGGTTCACGAACAGTCCGGATACGGCCTCGGTCGAGTTGATCGACATGGTCCCTCCTCACATCGTCACGTCCACGCCCGAGCTGGGCGTGACCGTGTCCTGGTCGATCGTGCGGCCGGTGACCGGGTGGCCCCCGTCGCGGGATCGGCCGTCCGTGGCCGGGGTGTGTCCAGGCGTCCGTGCCTGTCCTTCGCCGGGACCTTCGTGTCCCGGTGAGCTGTGGTGGCCGGGGCCGAAGGCCCCGGTGCCGTCGGCGCCGACGCCGTTGGAGTTCGCCGGTGCGGCGACCTGGCTGGTGTTCGCCGGCGTCTGGTCCGAGGTCGCGGCGGCCAGGGTTCCCGGCTGGGTGCCGAGAAGATCCCGGACGACGATGCGCGTGGTCTCGGCTCCGGTACCGGAGAGCATCCGGTGCAGTGCCGGTGCGTCCGCGAGCAAGGCGGCGCGGGCGTCCGTGCCGGCCGCCAGGCTGACCCGCACCTCGCCACCCCGCACAGTGAGCACGACCCGTACGTCGCCCAGTGCGGCGGGCTGCAGCTTGAGTGTCAGCCGGTGGGTGCCGTCGCCCTGGCTGACCAGCCGGGTGACTTCGGGGATCACTTGCGTGGTGACCGGGGTGAGTCCCCGCGGAGCGGTGTTGGCGGCCGGGGGTTGGACAGGAGCGGGCGCACCGGTCGGGTAGCTCTCCTGGGTCGATGGCGCCGGCGCCGGTGTGAGCGCATCAGTGGCGACCTGTGCGCGCGGTGTCTGCCCCGCCGGTTCGGATAGTCCACGACGATTTCGGGCTATTACGGGCTCTGAGACCCCGATTTCGTCGTGGACTATCCCGCTCGGGGACGTAGGGGAAGGGATCTCGGCGGGGCGCGCGGGGGTGGCGGCCGGTACCGCCGGCGTACCGGTGGGGAGTGGAATCGGGGTGGCTACCTGCCCGGCCGGTTCGGATAGTCCACGACGATTTCGGCCTGTTTCGGCCTCTGATAGCCCGAAAACGTCATGGACTATCCCGTCAGGCGGCCCGGGGATGACCAGAGCGGTGGGGACGGTCGGTACGGCGGCCGTCTCTGGGGTCGGAGTGGTGAGGGTCGCCGGGGTTGCGGGGATTGCCGGGGACGGCGCCACGGGGATCGTGGGCAGGGTCGGGGTCTGTCCGCCGACCAGCATCGCCAGCAGGGCGGCGAATCCGTAGCCCCCGGGATCGCCTGGGGTGTCGGTGCCGCCCGTCGGGACCGGCAGTGCGGTGCTGTCGGTCGTGGTCGGTGAGATGGTCACATCGCCTCCTGGATGGCGAGAACGTTCTTCACGTAGCGCTGGGTCTCCGGGTACGGCGGGATGCCGTCATACTTCATGACCGCGCCGGGCCCGGCGTTGTACGCCGCCAGCGCGAGTGCGGTGCTGCCGAAGCGGTTGGTCAGGTCCCGCAGCATCCGGGCTGCGCCGTCGACCGCCTGCGTCGGATTGAAGGGGTCCTGCACGCCCAGGCTCTTCGCGGTGCCGGGCATCAACTGCATCATGCCCCGCGCGCCGGCCGAGCTGACCGCGTCCGGACGGTAGCCCGACTCCTGCCGCGCCACCGCGGCGAGAAGCGTCGGGGAGACGCCGTACTTCGAGCCGGCGGCGTTGAAGACCTGCGCGTAGGGGATGCCTGACGGGACCATGCTGTCGGCGCCTGCGGACACCCGCGCGGCGGTCGCACTGTCCGTACCGATCACTCGGCGGATCGCGGTCGGCGTCTCGTAGACGTCGGAGACCCGCACCTGCGTGCCCGGTCGCGGCGCCTCGATCATCTTGTTGTCGCCGATGTAGATGGCCACGTGGTGGACCGGTGAGCCGAAGGCGAGGATGTCTCCGGGTTGCGCCTGCGCCATGCTCGGTACGGCGGTCCCCGCCTTCGCCTGCTGGTAGGAGACCCGGGGCAGTTCGTAGCCGAGATCGCGGTACACCCGTTGGACCAGGCCGGAGCAGTCGAGTCCCTTGTTGGGATCGGTTCCGCCCCACACGTAAGGGATTCCGAGGTACTTACGGGCATCGGTGACGACCTGATCGCCGGTGACCGAACCGCCGCCGCCGGTGGTTGTCGCGGCATCGAGGGCCGAGCTGAAGTCGGTGCCCGACGTCGCGGCGGTGCCGGCCGGGCTGAGAACGGTCAGCTGGCTCTGGATCTGCTGGATCCGCGCCGTCACGTCCAGAACACTCACTGGGCCTCCTTCGTCGGCCCGGCGAGTCGGCTCGCTGTGTTCGATCGTGCGCTCGCAGGCTCGCGCACGGAATCACCACCCCGGTCGCGCATCCAGCGCTGGGTGGCGAGGTCGTCGAGTTCACGGGCCTCGCGTCGTACGGCCTTCTGCTGCCGCTCCTGGGCACGGCGCTCAAGCAGGTGCTCGACGGCCCGGACGCGCGCATGGTCGGCCTGCCAGTGCACCAGGGCGGCGTCCGCCACCGACCGGCTGAGGTCCAGGCCGTCGCGGGCATTGCTGATCCGCCCGCTGAGCGCGGTGAGCGCACTGCGTACGGCGACGAAGTCACCCGCGGACGCGGCCGTGCCCGGAGCCCGGTCGTCGACCAGCGAATCGGTCAGTCGGCCCAATGCGGACTCGGCGGCGCGGACCTCCGCGTTGGCCTGCTGCAGACCCTGGCGGCTGTCCTGTTCGTGCACCTCGCGGACTCGCTTCACGGCCTTCAGGCCGGCATCTTCCGGCTTCATGAGCTGAGCTCCCCGGGTGCGACCAGCGCAGACAGGCGCGCCCAGGTCTCGGCGAGCGGAGTCGTGTCCGTCATGCTCTGTTGGAGAAAGCCGTCGATCTGCGGCATCCGCACGATGGCGGCGTCCGCGTCGGCGTCGGTTCCGCCGGCGTACGCGCCGATCTCGATGAGCTCGCGCACGTCGCGGTGCGCGGCGAGCATGCGGCGCAGCCGGGTGGCGTCGGCGCGCTGGCCCTCGTCGGTCACCGCGGGCGCGGAGCGCGAGATCGACTCGAGTACGTCGATGCTCGGGAAGTGTCCGGCCGTGGCGAGTCGCCGGTCCAGCACGATGTGGCCGTCGAGGATCGAGCGGGCCGTGTCGCCGATGGGATCCTGCATGTCGTCGCCCTCGACGAGCACTGTGTAGAGGCCGGTGATGCTGCCTCGATCGGAGGCGCCGGCGCGCTCCAGCAGGCGAGGCAGCAGGGCGAAGACGCTGGGTGGATAGCCGCGGGTGGTCGGCGGTTCGCCGGACGACAGTCCGATCTCGCGTTGCGCCATCGCGACACGGGTGAGGCTGTCCATCATCAGCAGCACGTGCTCGCCGGCATCGCGGAAGTCCTCCGCGATCCGGGTGGCCACGAAGGCCGCCCGCAGCCGTTCGACGGGTGAGGCGTCCGAGGTCGCCACGACGACCACCGAGCGGGCGAGACCGTCCTGGCCGAGGTCGTTCTCGATGAACTCGCGAACCTCGCGGCCACGTTCGCCGATCAGGGCGATCACGGAGACGGAGGCCTCGGTGCCGCGGGCGATCATCGAGAGCAGGCTGGACTTGCCGACGCCGGAACCGGCCATGATGCCCAGGCGCTGACCGCGCCCGCAGGGGGTCAGCGCGTCGAGAGCACGTACGCCGAGCCCGATCTGCCGGCGGATCGGTGTACGGGTGAGGGCGTCAGGTGCGCGATTGTCGACGGCGACGAGGCGTTCGCCCTCGAGGGCGGGACCACCGTCGATCGGTCGCCCGAGGCCGTCGAGGATACGACCGCGCAGGGCGGCACCGACGGGGATGCGGAGGGGACCGCCGGTCTCCCGGACGGTGTCGCCGACCCGGAGGCCGTCGGTGGCCCCCAGGGGCATGCAGGTGAGGGCGTCGCGGTCGGCGGCACTCACCTCGGCGGCGATCCACCCGCGGGCGCCGGCGATCTCGACGAGATCGCCCACCGAGGATCGCAAGCCGGTGACCCGCACCCGAAGACCGACGACATCGGCCACCCGGCCCAGCCGGAGCGGCGCCGCAGCACTGCGCAGCTGATCGAGGATCTCCCTGTCCTGCATGAGGATTCCGCTCATCGGAGCACCTGCCGGACTCGCTCGAGCGCGGCCTCGATGCGGGCGTCGATCACGTGGTCGTCGGCCTCGACGATCACATCGCCTTCACGCAGTCCGGGGTCGCTGACGACGGTGATGCCCCGATCGGCGAGGTCGAGGCCGGCGGGCGAGGAGGCCTCGGCAGGGGAGAGCCGTACCCGGCTCGTGGGTGCATCGCCGAGCAACCGGAGCGCCCGTCGTACGCCGTCCGCGTCGCCTGTGGCGAGGGTGCGTCCGACGACGATCTCGGTGAGTTCGAGGGCGAGGTCGAGGGCGCGGCTCTCGACTCCGCCGGCCGCCTGGCTCGTGGCGCGCTCGAGGCGGTCGGCAACAGCGTCCAGGCGAGCGAGCACGGCCCGGTGCTCGCGCTCCCGGCGAGCCTCCTCGGCCTGGTGGATCTGCTCGCGCTCGGCGGCCACGGCCGTCGCCTCGTCGGCGGCGGCGCGTCGCCCCTCGGCCCAACCGACGGCGTACCCCTGCGCCTGTGCGGCGGAACGGGCCGCCTCGGCGAGCCGGTCGAGGGCGCTCTCGGTGACCGTGTCGCCGAGGACGGAGCTGCTGCCGAGCCGGGTCCAGTTGCCGATCCGCAGCTCGGGCTGCCGGATCTCGTCGACCTCGGCCTCGCGGATCACCTCGCCGCGTGAGCGGGGGAGCGTGTCACTCGACGAATTCATCGTCGCCTCCCCGACGGACCATGATCTGGCCCTGTTCCTCGAGCTGACGGATCGTGCGGATCACCGCCTGCTGGGCCTCTTCGACCTGCCGCAGCCGTACGGCGCCGAGGAGCTCGACCTCTTCGAGGAGGTTCTCGGCGGCACGCTCGGAGACATTCGACGTGATCTTGTCGCGTACGGCGTCCGGCACGCCCTTGAGCGCCATCGCGAGATCGGCCGTCTCGACCTGGCGCAGCACCTGCTGCACGGAGCGGTCGTCGAGGTTGACGATGTCCTCGAACATGAACATCCGGCTCTTGACCTCGTCGGCGAGGGCCGCGTCCAGAGCCTCGAGGCCCTCGACGATCTGCCGTTCGGTCGATCGGTCGGAGCGGTTGATGATGTTCACCAGCGGGTCGAGGCCGCCGACCCGGGACATGTCGGCCGGCTGCAGCATCGAGGAGAGCTTGCGCTCCAGGGTGCTCTCGACGGCGCGGATGATCTCCGGCGACGTACGGTCCATGCGCGCGATGCGATGGGCCACCTCGGCCTGCTGCTCGGGCGGCAGACCGGAGAGCAGCAGCGATGCCTTGTCCGGGGTCATGTGCGCGAGCACCAGGGCGATCACCTGCGGGTGCTCGTCGACGATGAAGCCGCGCAGCTGCGCGGGATCGGCCCGGTGCAGGAACTGGAAGGGCATCTTGATCGCGGCCGCGTGCAGTCGCTCCATGATCTCCGCCGCGCGCTCGGGACCGAGTGACTGCTCGAGCAGCTGCTGCGCGAAGTCCAGACCGCCCTGCTGGATATGGGCCCGCGCGGTCATCATGTCGCGGAACTCCGCCATCACGGAGTCGGTCTCCTCGCCGCTGATCGTCTGCAGGCGGGCGATCTCGGCGCTGACCGCCTCGACCTGGGCCTCGCTCAGGTGGGCCATGACCGAGGCGGCACGCTCCCGGCCGAGCTGGATCAGCAGGATGGCGGTCTTGCGTACGCCGAGGCTCGTCGACGGAGGAATCGTGGTCATCGACATGGTCAGGTCCGATCCACGAGCCAGCCGCGGAGCAGCGCGGCGACGTCCTCGGGCTGGCGCTCGACGAGCGCCGCGATCTCCTCACGCGTCTCGCGGTTGAGCTCGTCCTCCGCGCTCTCCAGTGCGGCCAGTGCGGGATTGGGATTGTCGAGCACCTGGGTGGCGGCGGCCCGTTCGGCGGCGTCCAGACGCAGCTGCTCGACGACGTACGACGTGGCCTCGGCACGTGCCTGTGCCTTCTTGCGCCCACGCCACCATAGGAAGAAGAGCACGAGACACGCGAGCAGGGCGATGACGACGTCGCGGATCATCTCGTTGCGCTTGGCGATCGAGGCGCTCTGCGCGGCCGCCTTGAGCTCGGCCGCCTGCTGCTTCTCCACGGTCCGGTTGAAGGGGAGCGTGGAGACGTCGACGGTGTCGCCGCGCTTGGTGTTGATGCCCAGCGACGACGAGATCAGCTGGCGCAGTTGTGCGGGGGAGATCTGGCCGGCGGCGAGAGTGTCGACCGCGACGCCGATGTGCAGCGACTTGACCGCGCCCGGCGCCGCCTCACGCTGCTCGACGACCTTGTCGACCGCGTTGTCGCTGGACTTCTGGGTCTTGGAGTACTTGCCGTTGCCGCCGGTGGTGGTCGTACCGGTCTCCATCTGGCCGTCGGGCCCGACGACGCCCGAGGCGGAGCCCGGCGTACCGGTGCCCTTGTACTTCTCGACGGAGCTGGCCGCCGACAGTGCGCCCACACCGATGGTCTTGTAGTAGCGGGTCGACTCCGTGACGGCCTTGTCGAAGTTGAGGTCCGCGGTCACCTGGACGTTGGAGTTGCCGGGGCCCAGGACGCGGTCGAGCATCGACTGCACCTTGGTGGACATCTCGTTCTGGAAGGCGGCAACCTGGTCGGCCTGGCCGGTGGCGCCCATCGAGGGGTCCTGGCCGGCGACGGACAGGACATTGCCGTTGGAGTCGGTGACGGTGACATTGCTGGGGTCGAGACCGTCGATGCTCGAGGCGACGAGGTGTACGACGGCCTGGACCTGCTCGGACGACAGGGTCTGCCCCGACTGCAGCTGCAGGAGGACGCTTGCCGTGGCGGGCTGCTGCTTGTCGGCGAAGACCTGCTGCGGAGGCATCGCCAGGTGCACGATCGCGGTCTGGATGCCGTTGATCGATTCGATGGTCTTGTTGAGCTCGGCCTCCATCGCGCGCTTGAAGTTCGTCTGCTCCGCGAAGTCCGACGTGGACAGGCTGCTCTTGTCGAGGATCGAGTAGCCGCCGGAGCTCGACGAGCCCGGAAGACCCTTGCCGCTCAGGCTGATCCGCGTCGAGTAGACGTCCTGCTGCGGCACCATGATCGTGGAGCCGCCGCTGGTCAGCTTGTAGGGGATGTTCTGCGTGTTGAGCTGGTCGATCACCGCGGAGGCGTCCGACGAGGCGAGGTTCGTGTACAGCGGCGCGTAGCTCGGCGTGGACACCCAGCGGACGACCAGGAAAGCCGCGAGCAGCAGCGCGGCGACACCGATACCGGCGATCGCCTTCTGGCCGGTGGTGAACGTGGACAGCGTGTTCCGGACGCGTTCCCAGATGCGGTCGAATGTCTCCTTCATGCCGGTCACACCTGCATCCGCATGATCTCGTTGAAGGCGTCGATGGCCTTGTTGCGTACGGCGACCGTCAACTGCGTCGCGGTCGAGGTCTCCGACGCCGCGATCGTGTAGTCGTGGATGCTCTGCAGGTCACCGGTCGCGGCCTTGACGGCGAGGCTGTCGCTTCGGTGGGTAAGGCCTTCGAGGCGGTTGAGGCCGTCGAGAACGAGGTTCCCGAAGTCGCCGCCGGCAGCGCTCGTCGCAGCGGTGCGGGTCGCATCGGCGGTCGGCGCGACGTACGGCGTGAAGCCGATCGGCTGGATGGGCGGAACGGGCATGGTCAGGCCTTCCCGATCTGGAGAGCGGCGGAGTAGGTGTCCTGGGCGTTCTTGGTGACCTGGACGGAGGCCTGGTAGCCGCGCTGGGCCATGATCAGCTGGGTCATCTGGCTGGACATGTCGAGGTCGGGCGCCCGGACATTGCCGTTCGCGTCGGCAAGCGGATTGGTGGGGTCGTTGATGACCCGGCCCTGCGGGTCCGTCACCGCGACCCCCGCGACCTCGACGCCGCCACCGGGGATCGCCTGCGCGATCACCATCTGGCCCTGGAAGGCGCTCTGGCTGGTCGGCCGGATCGTGTTCACGTTGGCGATGTTGTCGGCCAGCGTGTCCAGCCAGGTCTGGTGCATGCCCAGGCTCGTGTTGGCGATCTCGAGTGCGTCGTAGGCGCCCATCAGAAGGACCCCGCCGCGGTCTTGAGGAGGTCGAAGCGGTCGCCGGTCGCGCGGGTCAGCACCTGGTACTGGTAGACCGTCTGCATCGCGGCCATCGTCTCCTTGCGCTGATCGACGTTGTTGCCGTTCGCGCCCACCGGAGTCAGTGTCGGCGTCGACGAGATGACGGTCTGCTCGGGATTGCCGTCGGCGAGGGCCGAGGCGAGGGAGGACTCGAAGTCGACGCTGGTCGCCCGGAAGTTGGGGGTGTCGATGTTCGCGAGATTGTTCGCGATGACGTTCTGGCGAATGCTCAACCCGTCGAGGGCGGCAGTCAGTGCCCTCGTGACCAGGTCAGGCCCGAGGAGGGAGACGGGTGCGACAGACACGGTGATGCTCCTCCGCTCAAGGGGAACGCGATTCGCCGGTCCGTCGGCAGAGAGAGCAATCCGTCGCTCGGCTGCCTGTTCGGCATCGCCGTGCGCGGGCTGAGCGGATTCGACCGGATTGCCGGATCGGTCAGCCGATCCGGGACCAATGTCCCTAGGGGATGGTCCGTCCGGGTCAGGCGTAGGTGAGCACGACGGAGAGCTGGCCGGAGCCGTAGCCGCCGATGGCGACCGCGAGGTCCTCGCGACGGCCGAGGGTCAGGCACTGTGCGAGTACGGCGGGCGGCGTCGGCTCGCCCGCGGGATGGAGTCCGTGCAACCGCACGTGAGGCGCGTCGGGCACGTTGAACAACGAGGCCGCGATGTTCAGCACCTCGTAGAGGTTCTCGCGCAGATTCTCCGAGACCGTCCCGGATGCGATCTCCTCGGCAGCGACATTGGGCGGCACCAGGCCGAGTGCGGCACCGGCGTACGCCGACAGGGCGAGATCGCAGGCGATCAGGGCGCGCACCTGGAGCGAGTCGTCGACGTAGACGGCGACGCTCACGGGATTCGCCGGACTCGGTGCCAGCGGCGATGTCGGCGCGAGCGTGACGTCCTTGTCGAGCAGCCCGTCGAGCAGATCCTTGATCTCCTTCGGACCGGGCAGATGCATTTCAGTGAGCAGACTCATGACCCCTCCCACCGTCGATGATGCGCGAACGAGCCGGCCATGTCACCCCACCAGCACCTGTCCGATCGCGTCGGCGAAGGCCTCGGGGGTGAAGGGCTTCGCGATCAGGAAGAGCGCGCCGGCCGCCTCGGCACGGGCACGCATGTCGTCGGAGCCTTCCGAGGTGACGAAGCCGAAGGGGATGGCACTGCCCGATCCGCGCAGGGTCGCGAGCGCGTCGATGCCGTTCATCTCGGGCATGTTCCAGTCGGACAGGATCAGGTCGGGTGACTCGGAGCGGGCCAGGTCGACGAGCTCGCGGCCGTTCTCCGCCTCGACGATGTCGTGTCCGGCGAAGCCGGCCTGGCGGAGCGTGCGGATGACGATCTGCCGCATCACCCGGCTGTCGTCGGCGATGAGGATCTTCATGACGGGAGCCCTGTTCTGTCGTCGTTCCGGTGTGCGTGCACAGTGACCTTCATCGGCAGGCCGGCCCAGCGCAGGTCGCTGCTGCAGACCTCGACGGTGTCGGTGCTGTGGGCGACTCGACCGGCGCTGACGACGGGGAGCGAGAGCACACTCGGCCCCGGCATCAGGCTCTTGATGTTGCCGCCGACCATGTTCACGAGTTCGCCGACCGCGTCGGCGACATCGGCCTCGCTCGTCTCGTCCAGGCCGAGCATCCGGGCGCTGACGGCTTCCGCGGTGCCGGCGCCGAACTCCAGCGTCACGACGCCGTTCCATTCGCCGCTGATGGTGACGGTGGCGGCATACGCGACCGGACCGTCGTACGGCGGGGAGGGGAGCAGTGGCTCCTCGTCGCCGACGAAGCTGCGCCATACCTCCTCGGCGAGTGCGAGTACGTCGGCGAGCTGCGGCTCGTCGTACAGGACGCTCATGCCGGCACCCCGTCCCGGACCAGGCCCAACAGGGCCAGCTTCTCGATGATGGCGTCGGGGGTGAAGGGCTTGATCACGTACTCGTGCGCACCGGCTGCGAGCGCGCGCACGATCTGCCCGTGCTCGCTCTCGGTCGTGACCATCATCAGCGTGATGTCGCGCAGGTCGGGATCGGCGCGCACCCGGGTGACGAAGGTGTAGCCGTCCATCACCGGCATGTTCCAGTCGATCAGGCAGACGTCGGGCCGTGGTCCGGCGGCGATCTCGTCCAGTGCCTGCTGACCGTTTCCTGCTTCTGTGCAGGTGAACCCGAGGTCGGTGACGATGCGACGAAGGATCATCCGCATGGCGCGGGAGTCATCGATGATCAAGGCGTGCATGGCGGTCAGGCTCCTGTCAGCGCGGAGGCGGGAGTGAGGGGGCGGAGCAGCTGGACCCGGTCGGCGGGTTCGCGCTGCCAGGGGACGTCCATGTCGAGCGTGGTCTCGGAAGAGCCCAGCAGCAGGAAGCCGTCGGATGCGACGAGATCGCGGACCCGGCGGAGGATGTCGCGCTTCACGTCCATCTCGAAGTAGATGAGGACATTGCGCAGGAAGACGATGTCGAAGGTCGGCAACGCGGGGAAGGGTGCGGCCAGGTTGAGATGCTGGGTGCGCACCATCGCGCGCAGCTCGGGCGCGACCTCCCAGTTGCTGCCGACCCGCGTGAAATAGCGGACCAGCTTGGTGGCAGGCATGCCCCGGTTCATCTCGACCTGCCCGTACTGACCGGCCTCGACGCGCGCCAGCATGGCCGTCGACACGTCGGTGGCGAGAATCTCCGCGGACCAGCCGCCCGGCAGCTGCTCGTGCAGCAGCATCGCCAGGCTGTAGGCCTCTTGCCCGCTCGAGCAGGCCGCCGACCAGATCCGCAGGCAGCGGCTCGTCGTACGGGCGGAGAGGAGCG
>JASLCW010000052.1 GCA_030151765.1 Marmoricola sp. | reverse complement strand
GAAGATCAGTCGTTATTCCGCATGTTCTGCGCCGAAAACGCATGATCCTCAGTCACCCCTGATACCCAGGTGACCCACGGGACGCCTGTGACCAAGCCAGGTGTACCGATCACACATTTCACCCACCGATTACACAGAACTATGTGTGATCGGTGCCCAATCCGTGTGATCGGCGACCAGAAGACAGCCGCGAGCCGGGCGCCAACCAACAGATTCACCCCGCCGAAGAAGCCCGCCGCACGGCGTCGGCCGCACCCACCAGCGCCAGGTGGGAGAAGGCCTGCGGGAAATTGCCCACCATCCGCTCGCGGATCGGGTCGTACTCCTCGCTGAGCAGGCCGAGGTCGTTGGCCAGCCCGGTCAGCCGGTCCATGAGCGCGTGTGCCTCGGCGAACCGGCCGGCGCCGGCGTAGGCGGTGACCAGCCAGAAGGAGCAGGCCAGGAAGGGATGCTCGCTGCCGGCCAGCCCGTCGACCCCGCTGGCGGTCCGGTAGCGGAGCAGCAGCCCCTCGTGCATCAGGTCGGTCTCGACGGCCTCGATGGTGCCGAGGATCCGGGGATCGTCGTACGGCAGGAAGCCGACCTGCGGGATGACCAGCAGGGAGGCGTCGACATCGGTGGTGTCGTAGTGCTGCGTGAAGCTGTTGCGCTCCTTGTCGAAGCCACGCTCCAGCACCTCGGCGCGGATCCGGTCGCGCAGGTCGCGCCAGGCGTCCAGGGGACCGTCGTGGCCGTCCTCCTCGATCGCGCGGACGGCCCGGTCGAAGGTCGCCCAGGCCAGCACCCGGCTGTGCGTGAAATGCCGCTGCGGTCCCCGGATCTCCCAGAGACCGTTGTCGGGCTGGTCCCAGGTGCGCGCGAAGTCCTCCACCAGCGCGCGCTGCAGCGCCCAGCTGTACGACGACTCGGTGAGCCCGTGCGCGCGGGCATCGGCGAGGGCGCACATCACCTCCCCGAGGACATCGCTCTGGCGTTGCCGGACCGCGCCGTTGCCGATCCGGACGGGTCGCGAGCCGGCATAGCCGGGCAGGTGGTCGAGCTCGCGTTCGGGGAGATCGCGGCCGGCGTCGACGGCGTACATCACCTGGATGTCGGCAGGATCGCCGGCCACCGCGCGCAGCAGCCAGCCGCGCCACAGGTCCGCCTCGTCGGTGCGCCCGCAGGCCATCAAGGCCTGCAGGGTGAGGGCGGCATCGCGCAGCCAGCAGTAGCGATAGTCCCAGTTGCGCTCGCCGCCGAAGTCCTCGGGAAGGCTCGTGGTCGGTGCCGCGACGATGCCGCCGGTCTCGGCGTGGGTGAGCCCGCGCAGGGTGACGAGCGACCGTACGACGGCATCGCGCCACGGCCCCTCATAGTCGATCCCGGCCGCCCAGGCGTCGTGCTCGCGGAGCGTGCGCGCGAGGGCGTCGGAGTAGTCGGGGAGTTCCTCCAGATGGTGATGTGAGGCCATCCAGAGCGTCGAGAACTCCATCTCGTCACCGGCGCGGAGCTCGAAGCTGTCCTCGTGGCGCCCGTCCACGGCATGGGGCATCCGCGGACCGCACAGCGCCAGCTTGTCGGGTCCCGCGGTCGCGATGATCACCTCCTCGCCGCCGATCGTGTTCCGGTGCACCCACGGCCGGATCGCGCCGTAGCCCATGCGCACGATCCACTCGTGGCGGAAGGCGACCCGGCCCTCGATCACCTTGACGAGCCGGAGCACGTCGGCCCGGCGGTCGCCGACCGGCATCAGATCGGTGACCGTGGCGACACCGGTCTCGGTCGTGTACGTCGTCTCCAGTACGCCGGAGTCGCCGACGTACCGGCGGGTGACCTCGGTGGGTGATTCCGCGGCGAGCAGCCAGCGCCCGTGCTCCGGCGTACCGAGCAGGGCCGCGAAACAGGCGGGGGAGTCGAAGCGCGGCGCGCACAGCCAGTCGAGCGAACCGTCGAGTCCGATCAGTGCCGCCGTGTGCCCGTCACCGATCACGGCGTAGTTCTCGATGGGGGAGGCCATGACGATGACGTTAGCCTCAAGGCATGCAATCGCTCGCAGCTCAGGTCCTCGCGACGCTGCACGAGCGCGGCGAGACCGTCGCCTGCGCCGAGTCGCTGACAGGTGGGGGGCTGACCGCGATCCTGACGGCCGTGCCCGGCGCCTCGGCGAGCATGCGGGGTGGCGTGGTCAGCTACGCGACCGAGATCAAACGGCAACTGCTCGGCGTGACTGCCGAGCTGGTCGTCTCCGCCGAGTGCGCCGGACAGATGGCGGTCGGCGTCCGCGAGCTGTTGGGCGCGACCTGGGGCGTCAGCACGACCGGAGTCGCGGGACCGGACACGCAGGACGACCAGCCGGTGGGCACCGTCTTCGTGGGTGTCGCAGGCCCGTCCGGCGTCCGTGTGCACCGGCTGGCGCTCGCCGGCGACCGCGACGAGATCCGTACCGCGACCGTGGCCCGGGCGCTCGAGGGGCTGGCCGATGAACTCGCCTGATCCGCTGGTGACCGAGGCCGACCAGCTCTACGCGCTGCCGCCCGGCGAGTTCACCGCAGCCCGCGATGCCGCCGCGAAGGCGGCCGCGGACAAGGCCTTCGGCAAGCAGGTCAAGGCCCTGCGGAAGCCGACCGTGGCCGCCTGGGCGGTCAACCTCCTGGTACGCCGGGAGAGCGACCAGATCGGGCAGGTGCTCTCACTCGGCGCCTCCCTTCGCGAGGCCGCCGAGGCGATGGCGGGTGACGAACTCCGTGCCCTGACCAGGCAGCGGCGTCAGCTCACCGCCGCGCTGGCCACGACGGCACGCGCGCTGGCCCGGGAGTACGACGTACGCCTCACGCCCGCGGTCGCCGACCAGGTCGAGGCGATGCTCAATGCGGCCATGCTCGATCCGGTCGCCGCGGACGTGGTCCGCTCCGGCATGGTCGTCGGCGCCTTCGCCTCGACCGGGGTGGGCGAGCTCGACGTCGACGCCGTACTCGCGGTGCCCGGTGCCGCGGGTGTCAGGGCGACACCGACGGCAGCCCCCCGGCTGCGGCTGGTCCCGGACGACGACGAGGTACGACGCGCTCGCCTGGAAGAGGCCCGGGACGAGGCGGTCGCGGCGATGGCGAAGGCCGAGCAGGAGTTCGCCGGAGCCGAGTCCGCGCTCGGGGAGGCGGAGCTGGAGCAGCGCCGGATCGGCAAGGAGCTCGACGATGCCCGCAGGCGGGTCCGCACCCTCGAGGCCGACGAGAAGAAGGCCGCAACGGCACAGAAGCGGTTGACCGGGGAGCGTGCCACGGCGTCCTCGCGGCTCAGCGCGGCCCGCAAGGCCGTCGAGCACGCCGAGGAGGCACTCAACCCACGGTGAGTCCGCCGGATGTCCGGGTGTCGTCGGGCCAGTGCGGATCCTCGGTGGGAACGATGTCGATCGGCAGATCCCGCTGGAGTCGTTCGCCGGCGGCGAGGATCCCGCCGAGGATCTCCGCGACCGCGGGTAGGTCGTCGGGACGGACCGTCAGGCCCACGACGTCGGCGAGGGCGATCACCCGCGCCACGTTGTCGGCGGGCGGCGTGGCGGGCTCTCCCGAATCGCTCATGTCCAGCTTCCTGACCTTGGGCAGCGGTGGATGTCGTCCCGCCTATTGCACTCGGTAGCGTCCGGTCATGGCGTTGTCAGGATCGCACCGCGCGATTCGGTGACTTTGTCGCAATCGAACAGGCCGTGAGAGGGCGCGGTGGTTCGACGCTGGTGGTCGATCCCAGGGCCCGAACCTGGGACACGTCCTCAGTCAGTACCCGCTCAGACCTGGAGGTCGCTGTCCACATGAACACCATGACAGGCAAGCGCGGACGGAGCAGGCTCGGCCTGCTGGTCACCGCGACAACCGCCGCCGCACTCGCCCTCGGGGTCACCGCCTGTGGGAGCAGCAGCTCCGACGGCGGCTCGAAGCCGACGGCCGGATCCACCGAGGGCGCGCCCCCGGCACCGGCGTGTCAGGCCGGCGCCGACTTCGGATGCTGGCAGCCGGCCGCACCGGAGTCCGGCACCTCGATCCCCGACGTGACCGTCAAGTACGCCCTTCGCCCGGCCGCCGACAACTCGATGTTGGTGATCGCGATGCAGAAGGGCTGGTTCAAGGACGCGGGTATCCAGATCAGCCCGCCGCCGTACGGAATCAAGGCGACCTTCGACAACGCGACGCCCTTCGTGATCAACGGCACCGCCGACATGGCGGCCATGGACTCGAACACGATCCTGGGCTCGCTGCGAACGCAGAAGAAGCTCAAGATGGCGATCTTCACCGACAGCTTCTACGGCATGTACATCCTCGCCAACCCGAAGCTGAAGCTGAAGACCTTCGACGAGTACCGCGCCGAGGGGATGCAGCCGAAGGAAGCCCTGCAGGCGGCCCTCAAGCCGCTGATCGACAGTGGCGAGAAGCTCACCACCTCGCCGCTGATCCAGACCCGGCCCTTCATCAACATGGCCTTCCAGATCGCCGGGGACAAGGTGCCCTCGCTCAACCTCCTGGACGACCCGCAGGCGATCGTCGCCGCGCGCGCCGGTCAGGTCAACTACCTGACCCCGACCAACGCGCAGTCCGCGGTCACCCTGCTCAGCCAGGGCTGGACGCCGGTCCTGCACGACAAGGACCTGGTCGCCAGCTTCGGCAGCGACCCGACGTACGGCAAGCAGCTCGCGAAGCTGACCGCTCTGATCGGCATCGCGGCGAACAGCGACTACATCAACAAGAACCAGAACACCGTGCTCCGGTTCGCCTCGGTCGTCTACCGCACCATCGCCGCCGTACTCGAGGACAAGGGCGAAGGCGGCCTCCTCGATGCGGCCGTGCCCTTCATCAACAGCTACACGGCCGGTGACCTGACCGCGAAGTCGCTGTACGAGACGTACACGAGCGTGGACCCGTTCATCCCCTTCGACGAGCAGGGCAAGCGCCTCGTGACCGACCCGAGCTCGGGTGAGAACTACCAGAACACCTCCGCCGGCTACATCAAGAGCCTGCAGGAGACCAAGGCGCTCCCCGACGGCATCGTCCCCGACGACGGCATGTGGGGCGGCCAGGTCTGGCAGACGCTGAAGTGGTACCGCGACCAGGCCGAGCCGCTCCTGAGCAAGCTCGAGGCCAACCCGCCGTCGGGTGCCGCCGCCGACCTCGCCACCAAGGCGAAGCAGTACTACGACTGGTACGACTACCTGGACGCCTACCGCCTCGCCAAGGCGGCGTCGGAAGCCAAGTGAGCAGGAATCTCTTGATGAACGACGCCCTCGACGCGGCACTCGTCGCCACGGCCGGGCTCCTCAGAGCCGCGCTGGAGGTCAGCCGCGTGACCGTGCGGCTGGCCGACGAGAACGGCGACGGACGCCTCGTCGCGGAGGTGGTCGCGGCCGGTGAGGTCCGGCTGGCCGACGAACCGCCGATGGACACGTCCGGTCAGATGACCTATCCGCACGTCATGAGCACGGGGGAGGTGCTGGTGCAGAACGACTGTCGCACCGACCCGATCCGCCCGCCCGCTGCGCTGATGGACGTGTACGGCGTACGTGCCCAGATGGTGGCGCCGATCAAGCTGGCCGGCCTGGTGGGCGGAGCTCTCTCCGTCCACCAGGCGGGCCGGCCCCGTACCTGGACCGATGCGGAGATCGCCTTGGTCAAGAATGCCGAGCAGGTGGTGGAGACGCTGCTGGCCGGCGACGTCCGACGAGGAGGTAGCGCCTGATGGCGGGTGGGGACGGCATGCAAATGCGTGCATGGTTCCGGGGTGCCGCGGAGCGATCGCTCGGACTGCTCGGGCTGGTCGCCTTCTTCGCCGTGTGGCAGATCGGGTCGATGTTCACCGACGACACCCGGATCCCATCGGTGGGAACCGTCGTCGGCCGGATGTTCGAGTGGTTCAACGACGTACCGCCGCTCGTGGGCAACCAGCTCGAGTACACCGGGCTGTGGCCGAATCTCTTCTACACGATGCAGAATGTCTATCTCGCCGTGCTCATCGGGACGGTCATCGGCGTCCTCGTCGGCCTCGTGACATCGAGGTCCGCGGTGCTGCGACTCATCGTCGACCCGCTCGTCGGAGCCGCGATCACGCTGCCGATCCTGGTCACCGCGCCCTTCTTCCTGATCTGGTTCGGGACCGGCCGCGGTGGGCACCTGCTCGTGCTGGTCTTCTACACGGCCGTCGTACTGACCCTGTACTCGCAGCGGGCGGCACTCAACATCGACCCGATCCTCCCGACCAACGCGACCTCCCTGGGTGCGTCGAAGGCACTGGTCGTCCGCACCGTGCTGGCGCCCTCCGTCGTACCCGAGGCGCTGGCCGGCCTGCGGCTCTCGCTCGGCGGCGCCTGGGGGCTCGCGGCGGTCACCGAGGTGATGGGCTCCGATCGCGGAGTCGGGCTGGTCATCAAGCTGCTCGGCGGGAGCCTCGACACCGTCGGGGTCATGGCGCAGCTGCTGCTGCTCTGCATCGTCGCGGTGGCGACGGACGTCGTGGTCATGCTCTTCGTGCGCTACGTCACTCGCTGGAAGGGCTGATCCCGTGCCTCACCGATCCACCCCGAAAACTACGGAAGCTAAGGAACTGCCTTGATCGAGTTGCGCAATGTCAGCCGGCGATTCACGCGGTCGGACGGTTCGATCGTCAACGCCCTCGAGAACATCAACATCGACTTCCAGGACGGCGAGTTCGTCTGCCTGATCGGGCCCTCGGGCCACGGCAAGACGACCCTGCTGAACCTCATCTCCGGACTGCTCGAGCCGAGCGAGGGCGAACTGCTCTCCAACGGAAAGCCGATCACCGGCCCCGGACCCGACCGCGGCATGGTCTTCCAGAAGGACTCCGTCTTCCCGTGGATGCGGGTGATCCGCAATATCGAGTACGGCCTGCGTGCTCGTGGCATGGCGAAGGACGAGCGACGTGCGGTGGCGCGCAAGTACCTCGACGCGGTCGGCCTGTCGGCGGTCGAGAAGTCGTGGCCGCGTGAGCTCTCCGGCGGCATGCTCAAGCGCGTGGCCGTTGCGACGGTCTTCGCGAACGGTGGCGAGGTGCTGCTCCTGGACGAGCCCTTCTCGGCGCTCGACTATGTGACCAAGCGACAGCTCCACTCCGTGCTGCTCGACCTCTGGGCGCGGGAGGAGGGCGCGAACCGCACCGTCATCTTCGTGACCCATGACGTGGACGAGGCGCTGACGCTGGCGGACCGCATCGTCGTGATCCGGGACAGCGGTGTCGTCGAGGACCTGCGCATCGACATGCCCCGGCCGCGCGACATCGACGACCTGGCCCGGCCCGAGGTCATCGCCCAGAAGCACCTGCTCCTGCGTCACCTCGGCCTCGAGAAGGGCGTGAGCGGAACGGCGACCGCGTCATGAGCGCGATCGCTCCGCGTGCCGCCGCCGCGGCACCGCGCCGGGCGACCCGGTGGCGGCACGGGCTGATCTCCGCGATCGTCCTCGTCGGCGCGGCGGTCGGCTGGCAACTGCTGTCGCTCGCCTTCTCCGGTGACACCAAGGGATCGGCCAGCCCGCTCGTGCCGGGCTGGGGATGGATCATCACCAAGGCCTTCCCGGCGATGGCCAACTACGGCGGTGACGGGATGGGCCTGAGCGCCGCCGACGGCGGCGCCAAGGGCTCGTACGGCGGCGCCTTCTCGGTCCTGGCGTCCGCCTCGGCCATCACGTGGGGACGGCTGCTCATCGGTCTCGTGGGCGGTGCCCTGGTCGGCTTCGTCCTGGCGATCGCCGTGGCCTCGTCCAAGTGGCTGGCCCGTTTCCTCGAGGGACCGGCCAACATGCTCAGGATGCTGCCCGCTCTCGCGCTGATCCCCCTCTTCCAGCTGTGGTTCGGGATCTCGTTCAAGGGCGTCGTGATCTTCATGGTCTACACCAACGGCGTCGTCTTCTTCGTCGGCATGCTCAACGCGATCCGCAATGTCCCGCCGATCTACCTGCAGAACGCGAAGGCACTCGGAGCGGGAAAGGTCCGCAGCTACGCCACCGTCGTACTGCCGGCCACCCTGCCGGAGCTGCGGAGCACCGTCTTCTTCAGCCTCGGCTGGTCCTGGAGTGCGGTCGTGGGCGCCGAATTCCTCGGCGTGCAGAGCGGCCTCGGATACATCGAGGCGCAGGCCAACCAGTTCGCGCTGCTGGACCGGATGCTCGTGGTCGCCCTGATCTTCCTGCTGCTGGCATCGGTGAGCTTCCTGATCTTCAACCTGATCTGCCGTCCGCTCCTGGCCTGGGTCCCGGGCGGGGGGCGCGGGTGAACGCTGCCGCCGATCTCGTGACGCTCGGCATCGCCGACACCGCCGAAGAGCTGCGATCGAGATCGGTCAGCGCGGTGGAGCTGGTCCAGCGCCACCTCGACGCGATCGCCGCCGACGAGACCGGAGCCTTCGTGTACGTCGACCGCGAGGGCGCGATCGCCTCGGCCCGGCGGGCGGATGCGGAGTTGGCGCGGGGTGATGCCCGGTCGCCCTTGCACGGCATCCCCTTCGGGGTCAAGGACACGCTCTCCGTCGCGGGGATGCCCATGGAGGCCGGCTCGCGCGCGCTGCAGGGCCACGTGCCCGCCTTCGACTCCTGGGTCGTCCGGCGGCTGCGGGAGCGCGGCGCGATCCTGCTCGGCAAGCAGAGCACCCAGGAGTTCGCCTGCGGGCAGGTCGATCCGCCGACCGTCAACGCGCGGGACCGCCGCTACGACCCGGGCGGCTCGAGTGTCGGCTCCGCCGTCTCGGTGGCGCGGGGAACGTCGATGTTCGCGATCGGCTCCGACTCCGTCGGCTCGGTACGCCGGCCGGCGTCCGCGAACGGTGTCACCGGAATGATCCCCACCGCGCACCTGGTGAGCCGTCACGGCATGGTGCCGTGCAGCTCGACGCTCGACCGGGTCGGCTGGCTGACACGCACCGTCGGTGACGCAGCGGTGCTGACGGACGCCCTGTTGAGACAGCCGGGTGCACCGTGCCGGTTGCGCGCGGTCGACCTGGCCGGCGTACGGATCGGCTACGACGGCCAGATGCACGGCGACCGTCTCGACGACGAGGTGGCCCGCAGTTTCGCTCGCACCGTCGAGGGACTCGTTGCGGCCGGAGCCGCCCTCGTACCGCTGGACCTGGGATGGCTCGACCGGGCACTTCCCGCCGCGAACCTGATCTTCACCGCCGAGGCGGGCACCGTCCATCGGGCCTCCCTCGCCCGGCAGGGGGAGCGGTACGGCGACCGGACCCGGCAGTTGCTGACCACGGGCCTGCTCGTGCCCGCCCAGGCGGTCGAGGCCGCCCGGTTCGCCCGTCGTCTCCTGACCGTCAGGCTCGACGAGCTCTATGCGACGCGGCAGCTCGACGTGATCCTGACGCCGACGATGCCGATCGCGCCGCAATTGCGCGACGGACTGCGCCTGAACCCGCGCAGCGGCGACTACAACCTCTTCAACGCGTGGGCGAACATCGCCGATCGGCCGGCGCTGTCGCTGCCCGGCCTCGCGACATCCTCGGGTCTGCCGATCGGGATGCAGCTCCTCGGGCTCCACGGTGCGGAGGAGCGCCTCCTCCAGGTCTCCGCCGCGGCGGAGGCGGTGATCCGAGATGTCCAGCCTGGCTGACCAGGACCTCGTCGGTCTCTCCGGCTTGCTGCGTCGTCGTGAGGTGAGCGCCACCGAGGTGACCCGTGCCGTTCTCGACCGGCTGGAGCAGTCGGAGCCGTCGACGAGGGCTTATGTGCACGTCGCGGCGACGGAGGCGCTCGCCACCGCGGCCCGCCTCGACAACGGGGGACCGCGCGGCCCGCTCCACGGGATTCCCTTCGGGGTCAAGGACACGCTGGCCGTGCTCGGCGTGCCCACGAGGGCGGGATCGCGGCGTCGCCAGGTGCCACCCGCCCGCGCCGACGCGGCCGTGGTCGGGCGCTTGCGGGCGGCGGGTGCGGTCCTGATCGGCACGCATGCCTGCCATGAATGGGCTCTCGGCGCCGATGCGCCGCCGACGCGCAATCCCCGCGACCCCGAGCGCTTCGCCGGCGGTTCCAGCATCGGCTCCGGCGCCTCCGTGGCGGTCGGCTCCTCGATCTTCAGCGTGGGGACGGACGCAGGCGGGTCGATCCGGATCCCGGCCGCTCTCACGGGGGTGGTCGGCTACAAGCCGACGTACGGCGGGATCAGTGCGGACGGCATCGTCCCCGGGGCGACCATTCCGGGGCTGGACCACGTCGGACTCGTCACCCGCTCCGCGCGTGACGCCGCCGCTCTGCTGCCGCAGGTCAGCGCGATGGCGCCTGTCGCCGACGTCGGACTCACCGGTCTGCGGGTCGGCATCCCCGATCTGTCCGGGGTCGATCCCGGGGTGGCTCGCCGCTTCGAGAGCGCGCTGACGAGGTTGCGCGAGGCCGGTGTGGAGACCCGTCCGATCGATCTCGACCTGGCCCTGGCGGAAGCGGCCTTCAGCGTGCTGGCCGCCACGGGTGTCGCCACGATGCATCGGAGCGCGCTCAACGACCGTCCCGACGAGTACAGCGACGCCGTACGACGCTTCCTCACGGCCGCCCTGCTCGTCCCGGCTCACCATCTCGCCGCCGCCAGAGTCGGACAGACCCGCTTCCGTCGACAGGTGCGAGAGGTCTTCGAGACGTCCGGCCTCGACCTGATCGCTTCGCCGACCGTCGCCCGCGCGACGCCGCGGCTCGACGACTACGTGCCGGCCCGGGACGTGGGCGCCATGAGCGCGATGACCCTGGCCTGGAACGTGACCGGACAGCCCGCGATCTCGCTCCCGTGCGGGCCCGGCACCGACGACATGCCCGTCGGTCTCCAGCTGGTCGGACGACCGGGAGCGGACGGGCACCTGCTCGCCGCGGGGATCGCGGTCGAGCGGTTGCTCGGCGCCGTCGCGGCGAGGGGCTGAGGAATCGGGCGCTGTCGCGGTCGAACAGTGTGCGGACCCGATGTTGGCGAATCCGCACAGATCCGCGGACGCCGCGGCTGCTGAGGATGGGCACATGCAGCGAACACACTTCCGAGGCGGGACCGTAGTCAACAGCGGCGGCAGCTCTGTCGCCGACGTGCTTGTGGAGGACGGCGTCGTCGTCGCCGTCGGACGTGACCTCGCGGTCACCGATGCCGAGACGATCGATTGCACCGGCAAGTTCGTGATCCCCGGCGGCGTCGACGTACACACGCATCTCGACGCGCCGATGATGGGCACCAAGACGGCTGACGACTTCGCCAGCGGCACCCGAGCCGCCGCGGCGGGCGGCACCACCACCATCGTCGACTTCGCCCTGCAGCAGAAGGGCCAGAAGCTCGAGGACGCCCTCAGCAGTTGGCAGGACAAGGCGGCCGGGAAGGCCGTGATCGACTACGGCTTCCACGTCGCGGTCACCGACCTGTACGACGGTGCGATCCAGGACATCGAGGGCCTGGTGCGCTCGGGCGTGCCCAGCATGAAGATCTACATGGCCTACAAGGGCTTCATCATGCTCGATGACGGCGAGATCTATCAGGTGCTCAAGGAGGCCGGCCGTCTGGGCGCGACCACCTGCGTGCACGCGGAGAACGGCGACGTGATCGACCGCATCTCCGAGGAGCTGGTCAACTCGGGCAAGACCGGGCCGGAGTACCACGTGCTGAGCCGGCCGCCGGCCACCGAGGTCGAGGCGGTCAACCGGGCGATCGCGATCTCGCGCATCGCCGAGGCGCCGGTCTATTTCGTCCACCTTTCCACGGAGGGAGCGACGGAGGCCGTCGCCGAGGCGCGGCTCAACGACTGGCCGGTCGCCGCGGAGACCTGCACCCACTACCTGACGCTCGGCCCGGAGCTCTACGACCTGCCGGACTTCGAGGCCGCCAAGGCGGTGCTGACGCCGCCGCTGCGCGAGCAGCACCACCAGGACGCACTGTGGCGCGGCATCAACAACGGCGCGCTCGGCATCGTCAGCTCCGACCACTGCCCGTTCTGCTTCAAGGGACAGAAGGAGATGGGCCGGCACGACTTCCGCGCCATTCCCAACGGCGGCGCCGGCGTCGAGGACCGCATGCGGCTCATGTACGGCGAGGGCGTGGCCAAGGGCCGCATCTCCATCGAGAAGTACGTCGACCTCACGTCGACCACGCCGGCCAAGTCCTTCGGCATGTTCCCGAGGAAGGGCTTCATCGGGATCGGAGCCGACGCGGACATCGTCGTCATCGACCCGGATGCCACCACGAAGATCACCGCGGAGACGCAGGAGCAGGCGGTCGACTACAACCTCTGGGAGGGCTGGACCCTGCCGGGCAGCTTCAGCCATGTCTTCTCACGCGGCCGGCTGGTCGCGGCCAACGGCGTCTTCGTCGGCCGCGAGGGCCACGGCACCTACTTGCACCGATCGACGAACTGAAGGGACCTGAGAATGCAGTGGGTTGAGGTCGAGTGGACTGCCCTGGCGCCGGAGGACCGGCGCGAGGGCATCCCTGGCGACACCGCGGCGACGCCGCTCCGGGTACGTGCCCGGGGGATGGTGTCCGGAGCCGAGCTCGGGACGGAGGCGACCGTGACGACCGTGATCGGCCGTGAGGTCACCGGTCTCGTCCGGGAGATCGAACCGGGCTATCACCACAGCTTCGGCAGGCCGCTGCCGGCGTGGCTGACGATGCGCGACGCCATCCGGCGGGAGCGTGCGGGACTGGCGGGGGCGAGCCGGGGAGAGAGCGCATGAGCGCGTACGACGACCTGATGGAGCGTCGCGGGCCGATCCTGCGCCGCGCGCTGGGCATCGACTACGAGAGCTTCGAGCGCGGGCCGATCGAGTTCGACTACGAGGGTCTGCTCGGTGCCTCGGGGCTCAGCACTGCCGACGTGGCGCGGATCCAGCACGATCGGGGCGTCGGCCGTACGCCGATGCTCGAGTTGCGCAGCATCACCGAGTTGGTGCGGTCCGCGTCGGCGCCCGGCATGGGTGCCCGGATCTTCGTCAAGGACGAGGCCGCGAACCCGTCGGGTTCCTTCAAGGACCGCCGCGCGGCGCTCTCGGCGCACTTCGCGGCCGAGCGCGGCTATGCCGGCATCGTGGCGGCGACGAGCGGCAACTACGGCGCCGCCGTGGCCAGCCAGGCAGCGCAGTCGGGTCTCAACTCGATCATCGTCCAGGAGGCCTTCGACAGCAGGGGTGTCGGCCAGCCCGAGATCCTGGAGAAGGCCAGGAAGTGCGAGGCCCTCGGTGCCGAGGTGCTGCAGACCACGGTGGGACCGGAGCTCTTCTACATGCTCCTGTCCGTGCTGGACGAGACCGGCTATTTCAACGCCTCGCTCTACACACCGATGAGCATCCAGGGCATCGAGACCCTGGGCGCCGAGATCGTCGAGGACATCAGGGAGATCGCCGGCAAGGGGCCCGCTCTCATCCTCGCCACCCACGCCGGTGGCGGTATGTGCGCGGGTGTCGCTCGCGGCGTTCGCACCGTCGGCGCCGACACTCGGGTCGTGGGCGTCTCCGTCGACCTCAGCGGCCTGCACATGGCCTCGGACCAGCAGTTCAACCGCAAGTCCTTCACCACGGGCCACACCGGCTTCTCGATGCCCTTCACGGCCTGGCCGGATCGCGTCGACGTGCCGCGCAACGCGGCGCGCTCGCTGCGCTACCTGGACCGCTTCGTGACGGTCACCCAGGGCGGCGTGTTCTACGCGACCGAGGTGCTGGCTCAGCTGGAGGGCCTCGAGCGCGGCCCGGCGGGGAACACCTCGCTCGCGGCGGCGCTGGCGATCGCCCGCGAGTTGCCCGAGGACGAGATCGTCGTGATCAGCGAGACCGAGTACACCGGTGCCGGCAAGACGCCGTGGGCACAGCTCGAGTTCGCCGAGTCCCTCGGTGTCGAGGTGACCACCGGCTCCGGCTCCGGTACGCCGGGGGAGTCGATCGTGCTGCCCCTCCAGGTGGCTGACGTGGTGGCCACCGAGGTTCCGCTGGACCGGCTGCGGGCGTCGTACGTGCGCACCGTGGAGGCGGCCGTGGACCGTCCTCTCACCGCGAGCGAGATCGGCTTCGTCGCGGAGGACTGCAACACCGGCGTCGATGAGATCGGCGCCATGCTGACGGGGGCACGCTCGGCCTGATCCCTCCCACCAGGCCCTGAAACACCGGAGCCGCTGACCACCCTCGGGGGTCAGCGGCTCCGGCGCTCTCGCGCGTGCTGCGCGGCGGGAACTACCAGAGTTCCCGCTTGATCGGCAGCGGGTCGCCGTACCCGGTGCGCTCAAGAACGAGGCCGTAGTGCTCTGGCTTGCGGTGCTGGGCGAAGTTCAGCATGAAGTCCCGGAACAGGGTGCTGAAGTCGAGGTCGATCCCGGCCACGATGATCTCGTCGTCCTCGGTGTGCGTCTGCGCGACGATCTCGCCCGAGGGCGCGATGATCACGGAGCCGCCGATGAGGCGGTGCCCGTCCTCGCGGCCGGCCTTTCCGGAGGCGGCCACCCACATGGCGTTCTGGTAGGCGCCGGCCCGCAGGGCGAGCAGGTGGTTCGCCATGATCAGGTGCGGTTCCTCGTTGGGGTTCCAGTTCACCGAGGGCGTGTTGTAGCCGAACAGGGCCAGCTCCGCGCCCTGGAGGGAGAGCATCCGGTAGGTCTCCGGCCAGCGGCGGTCATTGCAGATCGCCATGCCGACCTTGGCGCCGAAGGCCTCGAAGACGCCGAAGCCGAGGTCGCCGATCTCGAAGTAGCGCTTCTCCAGGTGCTGGAACTCGCTGTCAGGAACGCGGTCGGCGTGACCCGGCAGGTGCACCTTGCGGTACTTGCCGACGATCTCCCCGTTCTTGTCCACCAGGATCGCGGTGTTGAAGTGCTGCCCGGCGGGGGTGAGCTCGGCGTACCCGATGTGGAAGCCGATCTGCAGCTCGCGGGCCGCGTCGAAGAGGGGCTGTACGTCGGGATTGGGCATCGACCGCTCGAAGTACTGGTCCATGTCCGCCAGGTCCTCCCGGTAGTACCGCGGGAAGAAGGTGGTCAGCGCCAGCTCGGGGAAGACGGCCAGGTCGGCGCCACGGCCCTTGGCCTCGCGCAACAGCGCGACGAGGCGCTCGACCACGCTGGCCCGGCTGTCCTCGAGGTTGATCCCGCCCAGCTGCGCAACCGCGAGAATCAGGTCATCACTCATCGAAAGTCTCCTCGTTCTCCGCCGCTGCACACTCGTCGGCAGCGAACTCGCTTCCAGTCTGGGTCGGTGAGCCGATCGCGTCGTTGTCGGAAGTGACCACTCCTAGCGGGGCCGATTGTCGGCGGGCGACACCACCCGACACCGCTGCTCAGCCGGCCGGATCGAGCACCAGGAGCAGGTCGCCGGACTCCATCAACTGGGTGCCGGTGACCGCGATTCGCCGCACGGTTCCGTCGAAGGGTGCGGTGATCGAGGCCTCCATCTTCATCGCCTCGATCGTCGCGACAGTGGCACCCGCGGTGACCGCGTCGCTGACCGACACCACCGGGGTGACGGCGCCGAAGTAGGGCACCGCGAGGTGGCCGGGATCGCCGGGATCGGCCTTCTCCACGGACGGCGCGTCGCCGGCCACGCTGTGGTCGCGCACGCTCATCGGACGGAGTTGGCCGTCGACGGTGCACATCACCGTGCGGAAGCCCTCCTGGTCGGGTTCGCCGATCGCCTCCAGGCCGACCAGCAGCGAGACGCCCTCGGCCAGGTCGATGCGGTGCTCCTCGCCCTGGCGGAGCCCGTGCAGGAACTCCCGGGTGGGGATCGAGGAGATGTCGCCGTACGCCTCGCGGGACTCGTCGAAGATGCGTGTGGGGCCGGGGAAGAGCAGCCGGTTGAGGGTGCCACGCGGATCGTGCGCGAGCTCCTTGGCATCGTCGACGGTCAGCTCGGTCTCTCCGGTGGGGGAGCCGCGGCCGGCCAGCGCCTTGGTGCGGAAGGGCTCCGGCCAGCCGCCCGGCGGCGTACCGAGGTCACCGCGCAGGAAGCCGATCACCGAGTCGGGTACGTCGAAGCGCTGCGGGTCGGACTCGAAGTCGCGCGGGTCGGCGCCGACCGCGACCAGGTGCAGCGCGAGGTCGCCGACGACCTTGGACGAAGGCGTCACCTTGACGATGTTGCCGAGGATGCGGTTCGCCTGTGCGTACATGTCCTCGACGGCCTCGAAGCGGTCCCCGAGCCCGAGCGCGATGGTCTGCTGCCGCAAGTTGGAGAGCTGGCCTCCGGGGATCTCGTGGGAGTACACGCGACCGGTGGGCGCGGGGAGGCCGGACTCGAAGGGTGCGTACGTGCGCCTCGTCGCCTCCCAATAGGGCTCGAGCGAACAGACCTTCTCCAGGGAGAGGCCCGTCGTACCTTCTGTGTGCTCGGTGGCGGCGACGAGTGCGGACAGCGATGGCTGGGAGGTGGAGCCGGACATCGCCGCGCAGGCGGCGTCGACGGCGTCCACGCCCGCGTCGATGGCGACGACCAGAGTGGCCAGCTGCCCGCCGGTGCTGTCATGCGTGTGCAGGTGCACCGGGAGATCGAAGTTGCGACGCAGTTCGGTGACGAGCGTCCGGGCGGCGGCCGGGCGCAGGAGGCCGGCCATGTCCTTGATCGCGAGGACGTGCGCGCCGGCCCCGACCATCCGTTCGGCCAGGCGAAGGTAGTAGTCGAGCGTGTAGAGCCTCTCTGCCGGTGACGAGAGGTCGCCGGTGTAGCAGAGCGCGACCTCGGCGATCGTCGTGCCGGTTTCGCGTACGGCGTCGATCGCCGGCCGCATCTGGTCGACGTCGTTCATCGCATCGAAGATCCGGAAGACATCGATGCCGGTAGCCGCGGCCTCCCGGACGAAGGCGTCCGTGACCTCGAGCGGGTACGGCGTGTAGCCGACGGTGTTGCGCCCCCGGAGCAGCATCTGGAGACAGATGTTGGGGATCGCCTCGCGCAGCCTCGCCAGCCGCTCCCATGGATCCTCGCCGAGGAAGCGCAGTGCCACGTCATAGGTCGCGCCTCCCCAGCATTCGACCGACCACAGCTCGGGCGTGAGGACGGCCGTGTGCCGAGCCGCGTTGAGCATGTCGATGGTCCGCAGCCGGGTGGCGAGGAGTGACTGGTGGGCATCGCGGAGCGTGGTCTCGGTGACCGCGACACCCGCACGTGCGCGAAGGGCGCCGGCGAAGTCGTCGGGCCCGAGCTGCCGCAGGAGCTGGCGGCTTCCGGGGACGACGACCGCGGCCGGGTCGAGGGTGGGGAGCTTGTCGCGCGGGTCGATCGCGACCGGAGCGATGCCGTACGGCTGGTTCACGGTGACGTCGGCGAGGTAGGTGAGCAACCGGCCGCCGCGATCGTCGACCGATCGTGCCGCGAGCAGCCAGGGATGCTCCTCGATGAAGGCGGTGGTCGCCCGCCCGGCGGTGAAGTCGGGGTCCTCCAGCACCGCCCGCAGGAAGGGGAGATTGGTGGCGACGCCGGCGACGTGGAACTCGCCGACCGCGCGTCGTGCCTTCTGGACCGCCTTCTCGAAGGTCATGCCCCGGCAGGTGAGCTTGGCCAGCAGGGAGTCGAAGTGCGCATTGATCTCGGCACCGGTGTACGTCGTACCGCCGTCGAGGCGTACGCCGGCGCCACCGGGGGAGCGGTAGTTGGTGATCGTCCCCGTGTCCGGACGGAAGCCGTTGCGGGGGTCCTCGGTGGTGATCCGGCACTGGAGCGCCGCGCCGGTGACCCGGATCGTCTCCTGGGAGAGACCGAGATCGGCGAGGCTCTCACCGGCGGCGATCCGCATCTGCGTCTGCACCAGGTCGACGCCGGTGATCTCCTCGGTGACGGGGTGCTCGACCTGGATCCGCGGGTTCATCTCGATGAAGAAGTGCCGGCCCGCCGGATCGACGAGGAATTCCACGGTGCCGGCATTCGCGTAGCCGATCGCGCGGGCGAAGCGCACGGCGTCCGCGCAGAGCCGGTCCCGCAGGTCGGGGTCGAGGTTGGGCGCGGGCGCGATCTCGATGACCTTCTGGTGGCGACGCTGTACCGAGCAGTCCCGCTCGTAAAGGTGGACGACGTCGCCCTGCCCGTCGCCGAGGATCTGCACCTCGATGTGCCGGGGGTCGGAGACGGCCTGCTCGATGAAGACGGTCGGGTCGCCGAAGGCGCCCTCGGCCTCGCGCATGCAGGTCTCGACCGCCTCGCGCAGCGCCGAGCGGTCGTCGACCCGGCGCATGCCGCGCCCACCGCCACCGGCCACCGCCTTCACGAAGAGAGGGGTCGGGATCTCTTCGGCCGCGGTGAGGAGCCGGTCGACATCGGTCGACGGCTCCACGCTACGCAGGGTCGGTACGCCGGCCGCGCGGGCTGCGGCGACGGCGCTGGACTTGTTGCCGGTGAGGGTCAGTACCTCGGCCCCCGGGCCGATGAAGACGATGTCCGCCCGCGCGCAGGCCTCGGCCAGCGCGGGATTCTCGGAGAGGAATCCGTAGCCGGGGTAGATCGCGTCGGCACCACAGCGACGCGCGGTACGGACGATCTCCTCGGGGTCGAGGTAGGCACGCACCGGATGTCCGCGCTCACCGATCTCGTAGGCCTCGTCGGCCTTCAGCCGATGTTCGGAGCCCCGATCCTCGTGGGGGAAGACGGCGACCGCGCGGGCCCCGATCTCATGGGCGGCCCGGAAGGCCCTGATCGCGATCTCGCCGCGGTTGGCCACGAGCACCTTGGAGAACATGCTTCGACGCTTCCACGACATCGGCTTCACCAGGTCGTTCCGGACGGCCAATCCTGCGGGCGGGGACTGTGCCGATCGGACAGCCGATGCGACTCCTGGTGGGCGCCGCCTCCGCTATGGTGGCGCGGTGGTTGACGGGGAATCTGCGGGCGCTGTGCCCGAACGGGACGGAAGCCTCGGTGCGGGGATCAGGGCCAGACGCAAGGACATGGGCCTGACGCTCACCGAGCTGGCCAAGCTGACCTCGTTGAGTCAGCCCTTCCTCAGCCAGATCGAGCTCGGGTCGGCCCAGCCGAGCATGCGCTCGCTGAACCGCATCGCGCTGGCCCTCAAGACCAACGGCCCGGCCCTGTTGGCCGGTCCCACCCGGCGCGGTGCCGGTTCGGTGGTGTCGCGACACGATGCCAAACCGCAGGTGACCAACGATGTCGGCACCGCCTCGTTGAGCGGAGCCGGGTCGGCGCGCTCGCTGACGGGCGGGCTCGAAGGTCTCGCGATCACCGAATTCGTCGGCGGCATGCCGGACTTCTCCGAGCCGTTGGCACACGCCGGTGAGGAGGTCCTGTACGTCGTGACCGGCGCGGCCGAGATCAAGCTCGGCGACCAGGAGACGACGACGGTCCTCGAGGCGCACGACAGCATCGCCTACGACGGCATGACGCCGCACACCTGGCGGATGCTCGACCCGGCCACGATGGTGCTGCTGATCTCGCATCCTGAAGCACCGGGCGGGCCGCGGACCGGGTCCGGCGCCCCCGCCGGTCAGCCGCGCAAGGTGCGCGGCCGCCGGTAGGAGGCCAGGGCGGCCAGGATGATCAGGCCCTGGATCAGGATCTGGTACTGACTCGCCACGCCGAACTCGGAGAGCAGATCCGTCAGCAGGGTGAGGAAGATGGCACCGCCCAGCGCCCCTAGGGGATTGCCGCGACCACCGGCGAGGCTGACCCCGCCGATGACGGCCGCGGTGACGGTGAGCATCTCCATGCCCTGGATGGCAAGCGGATCACCGACGCCGGAACGGCTCAGCAGGACCAGCGCGGCGAGGCCCGAGACCAACCCGTTGACGACGTACAGGGAGACGCGCACCAAGGTCACCCGTACGCCGGCGTGCCCGGCGAGCACCGGGTTGGTGCCGATCGCGATCACGGACTTGCCCCACGGCGTGCGGGACAGGGCGAAGATCAGCACCATCAGCACGGCGATGACGAGGACGAACGGCAGCGACACCCCTAGTGGTGCCTTCGAGTAGTCCTCGATCAGCGCGGGCGGGGCAGACCCGACGGCGCTGGCCGCCATCGACAAGGTGAGCCCGTCGAGGATCAGGAGTACGGCGAAGGTCGTGATGAAGGGCGGCAGCCGCAGCAGCCCGATGAGGATCCCGTTGACGATTCCGAGGCCGGCGGCGACGCCGAGGACGATCAGGCAGCCGAGGAGCGTGACGGCGCCCGCCGAGGCGAAGTACAGCGCGCCGATCACGCTGGCGACGCGGGTGACGGCGGCGAGGGAGAGGTCGATGCCGCCGCCGACCATCACGGTCGCCTGGCCGATGGAGAGGAGGGCGAGGACGCTGACATCGCGCATCAGGCCCTGGAGGCCCGCGCCGTTCAGCATCGCCGGGCGGAAGATCAGGATGACGACGGCCAGCGCCGCCAGCACCAGCCAGATCTGGCCGCCGTCGCGCAACCGGCCGATGCGGTCACGGAGCCCGCCGCGTTGCCGGTCGCGCAGCTGCGCCGCCGATGCGGTCGCGATCTCAGACATGGATGACCTCCGAGGTCGACAGGGTGCAGTGGCTCAGGAGTTGTTCCTCGTTGCTGGTGGCGGGATCGACCTCGACGCCGATCTCGCACGAGCGGATCACCCGGATTCGGTCGCTGAGCTCGAGGAGTTCCTCGAAGTCCGAGCTCACCACGAGGACGGCGACGCCGTCGTCGGCGAGTTCACGCACCAGCCGGTGGATCTCGGCCTTGGCGCCGACGTCGACGCCGCGGGTGGGCTCGTCGATCAGGAGGACCGCGGGATCGCGGGCGAGCGCGCGTCCCATCGCCACCTTCTGCTGGTTGCCGCCGCTGAGCGTGGAGACGGGCAGGTCGACCCGGTCGGCAGGCACGCCGACGGCGCCGGCCAGGCGCAGGCAGAGTTCCTTCTCGTCGGCGCGCACGAAGAAGCCGCGCCGGCTGATCGAGGACATCGTCGACATCGTCAGGTTGGCGCCGATGGACATCTCGAGCACGAGACCTTCGGACTTGCGGTCCTCGGGGACCAGGGCCATCCCGGCCGCGGTCGCGCCCTGCAGTCCCGGTGCGGGGGATCTCCCGTCGACGGTGACGGTGACACCCGGGTGACGGTCGATGCCGAAGGCGGTGCGGAGCAGATGACTGCGGCCGCTGCCCATGAGCCCGGCGATGCCGACGATCTCGCCACTGCGGACCTCGAGGTCCGCACCGAGGCCGGCGATGCTCAGCCGGACCGGGCCGGACGTGGCGGCGCGTGTGGGCGCCTCGGCTCGTACGGCGGCACCCTCGTCGGTCGCCATCCACCGGATCAGCGAGTCCTCGTCGAAGTCCGCGATCGGAGCGGAGTGGACGCTGCGCCCGTTGCGCATCACCGTCACCTGGTCGGCGAGCGCGAAGACCTCGGCCAGCCGGTGCGAGACGTAGACGATCGACGAACCCTGCTCGCGAAGACGGCGTACGGCGGCGAAGACCAGCTCCACCTCCGGGCCGACGAGCATCGCGGAAGGCTCGTCGAGGATGAGGCAACGGGGCTCGCGGGCGACTGCGCGGGCGATCTCCACGAGTTGCTGCTGGGCGATGCTGAGATCGCCGACGCGAGCACGCGGATCGATGTCCACGCCGAGAGATTCCAGCGCCGCGGTGGCGCGCCGGCGCACATCACGTGCGGAGAGGATGCCGAGGCGCGAGCGGAAGTCGCCGAGCGCGATGTTGTCGGCGACGCTGAGCCAGGGGGTGAGACCGAGCTCCTGATGGACGGCCTGGATGCCGTGATGGGCAGCCCGCCGCGGAGTCATCCCGTTGACGGTCTCGCCGCCGACGACGAGCTCGCCGCCGTCCGGCGCGACCATGCCCGCGATGACATTCTTGAGTGTCGACTTGCCCGCGCCGTTGGCGCCGCAGAGGGCGTGGACCTCGCCGGGCCGGAGCTCGATGGTCGCGTCGGCGAGCGCGGTGACACCGCCGTACACCTTGCGAATGGCGCGTGCGCTGATGAAGGGGTCGTTCATCGTGAGCGCTCCTTGAAGGTCAGGATCACCGCGGCCACGACGAGGACGGCGCCGATCAGCACCGGCTGCGACTCGGCCGACATGTTGTGCAGTCCGGCGGCGTTGAGGACGACGGTGATGAGGACGGCGCCGATCGCGGCATTGCCGACGCCGCCGCGGCCGCCGAAGAGGCCGACGCCGCCGACCACCGCGGCCGCGATGGACTGGAGGTGCAGCGTCTGTCCGGCGGTCGCGTCCGCGAAACCGGTGTAGGCGGCGAGCAGGACGCCCGCGATCGCGGCGAGGACGGCGCTGAGAACGAAGGTCGTGACCCGGACCCGGCCGGTTCGGATGCCCGCGTAGCGAGCCGCCTTCTCCGCGTGCCCGGTGGCGTAGAGGCGGCGGCCGAAGGTGGTCGCCCGCAGCAGCACCAGAACCGCGATCCAGCCGGCGACGAGGACCAGGAAGGAGCCGGCGATCGGTCCGACGTGCCAGGACGAGACATGCCGGATGCTGGAGGGGACCGCGCCCGGGAAGACGCCGCGGGTGATCGCGGTCATCGCACCGTTGACCGCGATCGACGTACCGAGGGTGGCGACGAAGGCGGTGACGCCGCGGCCGACCACCAGCAGTGCGTTGATCGCGCCGATGGCGAGAGCGCTGAGCAGCACGACGAGCAGTGCGACCAGTACGCCGTGCTTCGGCCCGATCTCGGCAACGAGGAGGAAGGCCAGTGCGGCCGTGGCGCCGACGGAGAAGTCGAGGTCGCCTCCGACCATCACCAGCATCTGGCCCAGGGTGACCAGCCCGAGCACGGGCAGGACCTGACTGAGGTTCAGCAGGTTGTCCTGGCTCAGGAATCCCGGCGTGGCCAGGGACACCACCGCGATGACGACGACCACGCCGGCGGTGGCGGCGCGGCGGGCCGGGCCCCGGGGCGCGCGTGCGTGCGCACGCGCGCCCCGGAGGAGAGTGGTCGCCGCTTCCATCAGCGACGGAAGCCGGCCGCTGCCAGTTCGGCGGCGGTCATGCGGGTGGGACCGAGCGGAAGCTGGTCGGCGAGGGTCGGCTGGAAGGTCTCCTTGGCATTGCCCGAGTCGAAGATCCAGGTGCCGGACATGTCCTTCTCGGCGTCGACGAACTTCGTCACCTTCTCGCCGCGCAGCACCTTGAGCGTGGTGTCGAGGCAGTCGGAGGCGACACCCGGGGTGAAGGCCTTCGACCAGAAGTCGGCGTGGTTGTCGAGAGCCAGGCGGTTGAAGCCGTTCATCGCGCCGGTTCCGGCGATCTTCGGGAGCGGCTTGCCCGCGTCGAGGAAGGCCTGCATCGCACCGAGACCCATCTCCATGCCGGGGGAGATGACGCCGTCGATCTTCTTGCCCGAGGCGATCCAGCCGGCGGCGAGCTTCTTCGAGTCGGCGGTCGACCAGTTGCCGGCGCCCTCGCCCACGATGTGGATGTCCGGGTACGCCGCGAGGGCGTCGTGCACCGCCGTCTTGGCGATGTCGGCCATGTCGACGCCGGCGGCGCCGTTGAGGATGACGACATTGCCCTTGCCGCCGATCATCTGGGCGAGGTGCACGGCGGCGTCGAAGTTGTTCGGGTACAGCGGCTGGCTCACCTCGGTCACCCAGCCGGCGCCGTCCGAGCGGGCCTGACAGAGCACGACCGGTACGCCGGCGCTCTGCAGACGGGTCATCGAGGCGCTCAGGGCGGCCACGTTCATCGGCGTGACGATCACCGCGTCCGGCTTCTGCTGGGTCAGGGACTCGAGGTTCTGCACCTGCTTCTCGGCGCTGCCCATCGACGGGAAGACCTGGAGGTCGGAGATGTCCGAGTCCTTCTTCGCGGCAGCCTTCAGCTCGGCGTCGTACATCGAACCCCAGGCGTTGATCGGGCCCTGGGTGAGGGCGGCGATCTTGTAGGGACCCTTCTTGGCCCACTTCGTGGTGTCGACGCTGACCTTCTCGTTGGTCAGGATGCGCGCGTAGGCAGGGGCCTTCGGGTTGGCAACGGGTGCGCCGTCGGCGCCCCGGATCAGCTTGGCCTTGGTGCCGCTGCTGCCGCAGGCGGCGAGCGACACGGTCAGCAGTGCGGTGACGGCGATACCGGCCACGCGACGCGTGGCGGCCTTTCCTCGGAGGGTGTGCATGGTGCTGCCTTTCGGGTGGGGTCGGACTGCGTTGGCGTCTGAGGAGTGGCCCGTCACGGCATGATCACGATCTTGCCGAAGGCCTCGCGGCTCTCCATGCGCTCGACGGCGCGGGCACCTTCGGCCAGGGAGTAGACCCCGTCGACGATGGGCTCGACGACGCCCTTGGCAGCCAGGTCGAAGACCTTCTCCACCTCGGTCTGTACGAAGGCGAAGGAGCCACGGACCTCGAACTCACCGCGGAAGAGCGGGATGATGTCGAAGGGCACGACCTCCTGGCTGTGCGCGCCGCAGGTGACCAGGCGCCCGCCCTTGCTGAGCGAGTCGATGCTCGAGGTGAAGGTCTGGCCGCCGACGTGCTCGAAGACGAGGTCCACGCCACCCCCGGTCAGGTGCTTCACCTGTGCGCCGAATTCGGGGTTCCCGGTGTAGTTGACGCCTGCGGTCATGCCATAGCCGCGGGCGCGCTCCAGCTTGGCGTCGCTCCCCGCCGTACCGATGACGGTCGCGCCGGCCCAGCGGGCGAGCTGGACCGCGGCGGCGCCGATGCCGCTGCCGACGGCGTTGACCAGGACGGTCTCACCGGGCTTGAGGCCGCCGCGGGTGAAGAGCATGTGCCACGCGGTGCCGAAGGCGACCTGGGTCGCGGCCGCGGCCTCGTCGGTGAGATTGTCCGGGACCCGGATCAGCTGGTCGGCATGGCACACGAGCTCCTCGGCATAGCCGCCCGAGGTGGCCAGGCTGACCCACTCGAGGTTGTCGCACAGGTCCTGGCGGGCGATCAGGCACATCCGACAGGTGCCGCAGTTGCGCTGGACGCGGGGTGCGACGCGCTCGCCGACGCGCCAGTCGGTGACGCCGGGCCCGACCTGCTTGATCGTGCCGATCACCTCGATGCCGGGGACGAACGGGAGCTTCACCGGCAGCCGGGAGACGCCGCGCATGATGTCCACGTCGATGTGGTTGAGGGCGCAGGCGCTGATGGCCACCAGCACTTCGCCCGGTCCGGGGTCCGGCAATTCGACATCGGTCAGGGCGAGGTTCTCCGGACCGCCGAATTCGTGGATGGCCAGTGCCTTCATCGTGCTGTCTCCTTCTGGGTGATGAGGTCGGAAGCTGTGTGCCCCAACTCTCAGTGGGGATCGGGCGAGTGGTGCTTGTCAGGACTCGCCAAACTCAGGGGGGTGCCCTTGTCCGGCGGCCACAGGGGTTCAGCGCAGCGGGTCGAACGGGGCGAGCGCGGGATGCGAACGACCGGTGACGATGAGGTCGGCCAGCAGCCGGCCCGTGATCGGGCCGAGGGTGATGCCCCACATTCCGTGCCCGCCGCCGACGAAGACGCGGTGGTGGCCGGTGCGCCCGATCAGCGGGAGGCCGTCGGCCGTGCACGGCCGGGCGCCGACCCATTCGTCCTGCCGGTCGTCGAGGTCGGCGCCGTGCAGGAAGGGGCGCGCCGCCGAGACGATCGCCTCGATCCGTCGCGGATCCAGGGGTGCGTGCGCGGGCCGGAATTCCATCATTCCGGCGACCCTGAGCCGGCCGTCGATCGGCGTACACGCGACACGCTGGGTGGGCAGATAGACCGGCCCGCGAGGTTCTTCCTCGACCGGCACGCTGAAGCTGTATCCGCGCCCCGCCTGCACCAGCCGCCGTACGCCGAAGGGCCGGGCGAGCTCGTTGAGGACGGCGCCGGTGGCGATGACCGCGGCGTCGAAGCGCCGGCCGCCGATGCCGACTCCGCTGTCGTCGGGAACGACGGACGGCACGGTGACGCCGACGACGATCTCGCCGCCACGCGCCCGGACGGCCTCGCCCAGGCTGTGCACGTAGTCGCCGGGATTGATGAAGCGCTGGCCGTGCAGCCGGATCGCCGCACTCGCGGCCGACGACAGGTTCGGCTCGGCGGCATGGACGGCGTCACCCTCGAGAACCTCGAAGGAGACCTCCTGGCCGGAGGCGCGGATGTGCTCCAGTTCCTCGAGCAGGGGAGCCCGGTCCGCGGCATTCGCGAAGCCGGCCATGAAGCTGCGGGCCTCGATGGTGGGCGCCACGACGCCGCCCTCGCCGAGCTCGTCGAAGGCTTCGAGGCAGAGGTCGTTGAGCGGGATGAGCGCGCCCATCGAGCGCTGCCAGCGCTTCGTGGTGCTGTTCCTGGCGAAGCGCATCAGGAAGCCGAGGAGGCGCGGGTTGGCGGCCGGCGGCACGTAGACAGGGGAGTTCGGGCTGAGCAGCGCTCGTACGCCGTACTTGAGGACGGAGGGCTCCGGAAGCGGTGTGGCCAGCCCCGGGGTGAGCCAGCCGGCATTGCCCCAGGAGGAGCCGGCGGCGACGCCGGCGCTGTCGAAGACCGTGACCTCGGCCCCTAGGCGCTGGAGATGCCAGGCGGTGGAGAGGCCCACCATGCCGGCCCCGATGACGGCGATCTTCTGGTGACTGTGTACTGGGTTCACGGGATGATCGTCGGGCCACGAGAGTGCTCCCCGGTCGGTTCATCTGGGACAGGCTTCGGTGCGCCCGGTGTGCGCTTTCCACAATCCAGACGGGTGAATCCGGCACCCATCGGAGCTCGTCGGCGGCGGCAATGTCCGGATCGCACCGCGCCCGTGCGGTGCCTTGTCCGACGCGGACAGCGGGCCGGAACTGGAACTGATCCAATCTGAGTCAAGGGCTTGTTATTGATGTCATAGATATTGATACTGTCAATGACGCGAAGGAGGACGTCAGATGCAGCGTTCAGTGTCGACGTGGTCGCCGGTCCCGAGTTCGCTCCGGGGCACCGACAACGGGGAGTTGCCGTGCGTGGCCGATCTGGTCGACGCGCTGGGTAGCCAGCTCCTCGAATTCGTCCACCGCCCCGGTGGCAGTGACCCGGTCCACGATCTCGTGCTGTTCGACCCGGAGACGCCGGCCGTCGGCCGCGGCGAACTGGTGATCGGCGCCGGATGTACTGCGGAGACCGCGCTCGGGCTGGTCGCCGAGGCCTCGGCGGCGCGGGCGAGCGGCGTGATCCTGCGCTCGGGGATCGCCCACGACGAGGCCGTCGCCGGCCTGGCCCGCGAGCGCGGAGTCGCGCTCGTCGCCTGCCGCCCGGAGCTGCCGTGGGCCCAGCTGATCGTCCTCACCCGCGGTGCACTCGACCGTGGTCGCGCCGCCGATGACTACCGGGCGAGCCAGAACGACCTCTTCGAACTCGCCGACGCCGCCGCCAAGCGCCTCGGTGCCCCGGTGACCATCGAGGACAACAAGTCCCGGCTGGTGGCGTACTCGACCGGGCAGGAGGACACCGACCCGGCCCGGCTGGCGACCATCGTCGGTCGCCGGGTGCCGCCGCCGGTGCTCGCGCACTACCGCGCGCGCGGTGTCTTCCGCCGGCTCGTCGGATCGGCCGCTCCCTTCGTCGTGGAAGAGGGGCCCGACGGCACCCGGCCGCGCCTGGTCGTCCCGGTGCACAACCGCGGCGAGTGGCTCGGTGCCGTGTGGGCGGTGCTCGACGAACCGGCGATGCCGGAGGCGGTCCGGGAACTCGACGAGATGCTCGTCGCGATCTCGTCCCGTCTGCTCCGCCTCCAGTCGCACGTCGAGGTGGAGCGGCGCGAGGTGGAGGTCTCCCTCCGCGACCTGCTGCGCGACGGCCGTACGCCGGAAGCCGGCCTGCTCGGCGAGGGCCCCTGGCGTGTCGTCCGGGTGATCGAGTCCGGTACCGACATCGGCCCGGGTCGCATGGTGGAGCAGAGTGTCGAGGACCTCTGCGCCAGCGTGATCATGCAGGCGAAGCGGGGCGGCTGGCACCGCCCACTCATCGGCGTCGTCGACGGTGAGGTCTACGCGATCGTCGAGGCCGTCAGCGGCACGCCCGGGTCCTGGGCCTGGATGGCGACCGAACTCGCGCAGCACGCGGAGAAGTCCGGGCTCGCCTTCGCCGCGGGCGGCGTCTGCCGGGTGCCCGAGAACATCCCCGGATCGCGCCTCGAGGCGGACGAGCTCGCCGGACTTCGATCCCGCGGGACTGCCCTGTTCGTGGCCAGCACGCTCGAGGAACAGTGGGCTCCGCTCTTCCTTGCCCGGGCGCTCGGCGCGACCTGCCTGGAGAACACCCCCGGGCCGGTGCGTGAGCTCTTCGACCACGACCAGGCCAATGGCACCGACTACGTGCGCACGCTCGAGGTCTGGCTCAGCTACCAGACGGATCTGCGGCGCGCGGCCCGCCAGTTGCACGTCCACCCCAACACCATCCGGCACCGCATGAAGCGGATCGCCACATTGGTGGAGGTCGACCTGCAGGACCCGGAGCAGGTGCTCGCGATGCGCCTGCAGGCGCAGGCCTACCGCACCGCGATCTAGAGTCCGGCCCAGCCCTTGGCGCGTTCGACCGCGTCCTTCCACCGGCGATGGCCGGCGGCCGCGGCCTCTCGGGTCGCCGGGTGCGGCGTGAAGGTGCGGTCGAGCTGCCAGGTGTCGCGGAGCTGCTCGGTGCTCGACCACACGCCGACGCCGAGGCCGGCCATGAAGGCGGCGCCGAGCGCGGTCGTCTCGACGATCCGCGGCCGCTCCACAGGTACGCCGAGCAGGTCCGCCTGCATCTGGCAGAGCAGGTCGTTCGCGGCGGCACCGCCGTCGACCGCGAGTGAGGTCACGGACGAGGGGAGTGTCGCGGTCACATCGGCGACCTCGTAGGTGATCGCCTCCAACGTGGCCCGCACGATGTGTGCGCGCGTCGTACCTCGGGTGATGCCGATGATCAGGCCGCGCGCCTCGGGATCCCAGTGCGGTGCGCCGAGGCCGGTGAGGGCCGGCACGAAGACGACGCCCTCGGTCGAGTCGACGGTGGCAGCGATCGCCGCCGTCTCGGCTGCGGAACCGACGATCTGAAGGCCGTCCCGCAGCCACTGGACGGCCGCTCCGGTGACGAAGATCGCGCCCTCGAGTGCATAGGTGAGTGCGGATCCGGGCGCCCGCCAGCCCGCCGTCGACAGCAGGCCGGCCTCGCTCCGCTCGACGGTGTGGCCGGTGTTGGTGAGGATGAAGGAGCCGGTGCCGTAGGTGCACTTGGACTCGCCGATCTCGAAGCAGGTCTGGCCGAAGAGCGCTGCCTGCTGGTCGCCGGCGATGCCCGCGATCGGCAACGCGAGGCCGCAGAAGGACCGCGCGTCGGAGGTGGCGAGCTCGCCCCAGCTGTCGGTGATCTCGGGGAGAGCGTCCATCGGTACGCCGAAGAGCTCGCACAGCTCGGCCGACCAGCCGCCCTTCTGCAGGTCGAAGAGGAGCGTGCGGGAGGCATTCGAGACATCGGTGATGTGCCAGGTGCCCCGGGTCATCCGGGCGATCAGATAGGAGTCGACGGTGCCGATCGCATAGCGGCCCGACTGCACCGAGGCCCACGTGTGCGGCTCGTGTTCGGCCAGCCACATGAGCTTGGTGCCCGAGAAGTAGGGGTCCAGGCGGAGGCCGGTCAGCTCGGTGACGCGCGCCTCGTGGCCGGCACCCCGCAGGCGTTCGCAGATCTCCGAGGTACGCCGGTCCTGCCAGACGATCGCCCGTCGGGGAGCCCCCAGAGTCTCGCGATCCCAGAGCATGATCGTCTCGCGCTGGTTGGTGATGCCGATGCCGCGCAGGTCCGCATGGTCGCCACCCCAGTTCTTCAGGCAGGAACGCGTCGCCTCGAGCGTCGCCTGCCAGATCTCCTCCGGGGCGTGTTCCACCCACCCTGGTTGGGGAAAGTGCTGCGCGAACTCCTGATAGCCCTTGGCGGCGATCGTGCCCTCCGTGGTCACGATCAGCGCGGTCACACCGGTCGTGCCGGCGTCGATGGCCAGAATGCTCATCGGTTCTCCTCCCCGCGGATGATCCCGAGGATGCGCCGGTCGATCCACTCCGGTCGCGGTCCTTCGGCGACGCGCATCTCGTAGTTCTCCGCGCCCACCCAGGCGACGAAGTTCGTGCGCCCCGCTGCCCGGGCGCGCTCGTCGAGCTCGGCCATCAGCTCGTCGTCGATGGCGAGCTTCTCGTCGTCGGTCGAGGCGGTCAGGTAGAGGTCGTTGAGGTCGAGCAGGCGGGCCAGCTCGGGCACCGGCGACTCGTGGTCGTCGACCCGGAGATCGACGGCGATGTCGTCGCCGCCGGCGTACCCGGCTTCCTCGCGTACGACGAACAGGGCCGCCGACTGACGACCACGACTGTCGCCGCCCGCTTCGTCACCGGCGGCCAGTGCGGCGAGGAGTCGCCGTGATAGCGGCTGACCGGCCGACGACTCCCAGGAGGAGCGCATCGCCTCGACGACCTCCGGGCCGGTGAGGATGTTGCCCTGGATGGCGACGTCCTCGCCGGCGTACCCGCCGGCCCAGGGGAAGCACGCGCTGCCGGTGTACGTGACCGCGGGCGCGTCGACGCCCACGATGCCGACCTGGCGGTGCTCCCGGTCGTCGTCCTCGGCGAGCAGGTGCTCGAGCGCGACCGACGCGGTGGCGCCCTCGTCGAGATGGGCGAGCGCCTCGGCCTTGTAGGCGACATTGGCCATCGCCTGCGTGGCGATCGCGCCGATGCCGGCGACCGCCGCCGGCACGGCGTTGCCGACCGCGAGGAACTTCGAGGCCACCGCGACGCCCCACTCGGGGTCGCCGCTGGGATGGTCGGCGCGGCCGACGATCGAGAAAGTCATGAGCCCAAGTTAGTGAAGGCGAGGCCGTCGAGCACCGGCACCGCGCGGCTGGCGTCCACTTCGGTGGCGATCTCGACGTCGTCCGCGAAGCCCGCGTCGACGAGTTCCCGGCCGCTGGCGCAGTCGCGCAGGGCGGCGGCCCGGTCGTCGAGAGCGAGGAAGGCCGCCGCCGCGACACCGGCTTCGGTCGAGACCGGCCCGATGCCGCGTCGTACCAGCGCGGCGACGACGGCGCCCGCGCCCCACAGATCCTCGACCGCGGGCCGCAGGCTGTCGTCGGGCCAGCGCTCGCCGGCGGGGATCACCGCGACTCGTCCCCCCTGGTGAGCAATCCAGTCGGCGACCGCCGATGCGTTGCGCAACGAAGCCCCGACGCAGCGGACTCCCTTGTCCGCAAGGCGATGCGCAAGGGTCGCGCCATTGGGAGAAGGCAGCACGATGCTCATCCCCGAGGCCGCATGGGCGCGCATCGACGCGGGGGAGAGGCTGACCTGCCCCTCGCCGGCCCGGGACCGGCCGACGGCGGCGATGGCGCCATGGGCTGCCGCGAAGTCCGCCGCTCCCGCACGCCACGGATAGGGCAGTACGACGGCGCCCGCATCGGCGGCCACGCTCAAGGTCGTCGTGAAGGAGAGGACGTCGACGACCACCGCGATGGCCGCGTCGCCGAGGGCCTCGATCGCCACCGGTCCCCACTCCAGTGCCACGGCCGCCGCTCGTTGCCGATGCGCGACGGGAAGGTCCATGCCGGCAGTCTGTCAGCCACGACAGTTATCCACAGATCGCCGATCGGGGATATCATTGTTGCAATGCTTTCGATATACCGAGGGGATGACGATAACGATGACCAAGCGGCTGATCGACATCCCTGACGAGCTGCTGGACGAGGCCATGACCGCGCTCGGCGCGAAGACCAAGGCCGAGGCCGTTCGTGCGGCTTTGAGGCGAGTGACGCAACAGGAGCGCCAGCGTGCGGTGGTCGAGTGGATCATCGAGAGCGACCCCTTGGCCGACCTTCGCGATCCCGAGGTCCAAGCCAGCGCCTGGCGTTGATCGGGGTGGCGCTCTACCTCTTGGACAACTCGGTGGTCCAGCGCATGCCCCGTGCCAGGCCCGTCGGTGATGCGGTCCTGGAGTTCACGGGCAGGGGTGACCTTCTTGCCTGTTCCGACGTGAGCTTGCTGGAAGCGGGCCATTCGGCGCGAAATGCGACCGAGCATGCCCGGATCCTCAACAGCCTGGGCGAAGACTTTCACCGGCTGCCGCTGACGGATCAGGTCGGCGTCGTCGCGACAGACCTGCAAGCGGGGCTCTTTGCGTCCGGTCACGGACGAGCAGTGGGCGTAGGTGACCTGCTCCTTGCCGCGACGGCGATCGTTCACGATGCCGTCCTCGTCCACTACGACGCGGACTTCGAACTCCTTGCCGAGGCGGACCAGCGACTCCGGCATCGCTGGATCGTGCCCCGGGGTTCGGTCGACTGAGTCAGTTGACGAGCACGACCTTGCCCGAGGGGTGCCCGGTCATCAGGTAGTCATGGGCGGCCGCGACATCGGCGAGTGGGAAGGTGCGGTCGACGCGGACCTTGAGCCGGCCCTCGCCGGCCAGCCGGGCGAGCTCGGCACGGGCGGCGTCGCGGATCTCGGTGCCGGGGTCCGCTCCGGGTCCGCCGCCCAGCACCTTGATCCCGTTGTTGCCGAAGTTCGCGATCGTCGCGATCCGGCTGCGGTCGGCGACGAGGGCGAGCGAGACCTCGAGCGCCTCGTCGGTGCCGACGAGGTCCAGCGCGGCATCGACGCCGTCGGGGGCGAGCGCACGCACCCGGTCGGCCAGGCCCTCGCCGTACGCCACCGGCTCGGCTCCGAGCGACCGGAGCAGATCGTGATTGCGGGGCGAGGCGGTCGCGATCACCCGGGCACCGCGGATGCCGGCGAGCTGGACGGCCATCTGGCCGACACCGCCGGCGCCACCGTGGATCAGGACGGTCTCGCCGTCGCCGACGGCGGTCGCGGTCAGCGCGTGCACGGCGGTGGCGCCGGTCAGCATCAGGCCGGCCGCCTCCTCCCAGCTCAGCGCGGCGGGCTTGGGCGTCAGGGCGCTCTCGTCCAGCAGCAGCGCAGTCGTATAGGCGCCACTCGCGCGGAAGGCGATCACCTCGTCGCCGACCGACGTACCGGTGACGCCGTCGCCGACCGCCGTGACGACGCCGGAGCCTTCACTGCCCAGGCGCATCGGCAGCCAGGAGGGGTCGGTGCCGAAGAGGCCTTCGCGGAGCTTCACGTCCGCCGGGTTCACTCCGGCGGCACGGACCTCCACGGCGACCTGGCCGGGTCCCGGCGCCGGTACGTCGACCTCCGTGAGCCTGAGCTTCTCCGCCCCGCCGAAGTCCGTTGTCACCACTGCCTGGGCCATCGTTTCTCCTCTGTCGCCGTCGGGTCCGGGCCGCCTTCCGGATATCCGGTGAGGGCGGCAGCACACGCCTCGTAGAATCGTCTGGTGAGCTCCACCATTCCCGATCTTGCTGCACTGCACGCCCTCGGCCCCCTGCAGCAGCCGACCTATCCCGACGCCGCGGCCCTCGACGCCGCCGTCGCGCGGCTGCGCACCCTCCCGCCGCTGGTCTTTGCGGGCGAGTGTGACGAGCTCAAGGACAAGATCGCGGCGGCCGGCCGGGGCGAGGCCTTCATCCTCCAGGGCGGCGACTGCGCCGAGACCTTCGCCGACGCCACCGCCGACAACACCCGCAACAAGCTGCG
>JASLCW010000055.1 GCA_030151765.1 Marmoricola sp. | reverse complement strand
GCCGACGTTGGTGACGACGTTGAGGATGCGCTTGGTCATGTCGGGACTTCCTTCAGGCGGGGCTGTGGACCGAGGTCGGCACGGGCATGTGCAGCGCCAACTGGCCCTCGGTGGTGACGTCGAGCTGGATGGTCCGGATCGGCTTCAGCGAGCGCAGGTCGTTGCTCATCCGGCCCTCGCCGAGCTGCAGGTCCAGGCCGCGGGGGAAGCGGGTGCTGCCCGCGGAGAGCATGTTGATCTGGCTGGTCGTGGAGTGCCAGGCGTCGTCGATGGTGGTGTAGGAGGTCAGGGTCGAGACCCGCTCACCGGTACGCCGGGCCGACTGCTTCGGGGTGGGTGCCGAGAAGGCGAGGTCGAGGCCGCCGGCGTCGTTGGCGACGCGGGCCGAGGTGCGTTCGGCGTCGATGTCGACGTCGAGCTCGGTGACCCACTTGGGGAAGCCGTAGCCGTCATGTCCCCGCACCTGGGCGATCTCGGTGTTCACCGGCAGCGAGAGGACATAGGAGTGCAGGGCGTCGTTCTTGAGTCCGGTGACCAGGTCGAACAGGCCGAGCCCACCGTGGCGGGCGGGCTTGACGGCGATGCCGACGGCCGCCTCGGTGTAGAAGTCGATGTCGCACACGTCGTACCGGAAGGCCATGACGGACACGATCCCGATGCCGGGCGCGATCTCGAGCGGGGCGAGCTCATGCGGCAGGCGGGCTCGGATCGCCCTGGTGGGGGCGAGCATCGTGAGCCGGGCGGTGGAGATCCGGTAGTAGAAGTTCGGCGTCAACGTGGTGCCGATGCGCGATTCGACGCGGGTCTTGGGCATCGCCCGGAAGAAGTCGACGCTGCTGACCCGCGGATCGCGCTCGATCTCGTCGAGGTCGGTGGCCATCCGGAACCGGTCGTAGAGCCCGCCCTGGGGGACGGTGATGACCCGTCCGCCGAGGTCGACCCCGACCCGCTGGTCGGTCCGTTCGTTCGTCGATGCCATGGTCGTTCTCCTCGAATGTAAGCGGCGTTAACACCGAGAGTGACACGACATGTGAGCACTGTCAACACCCTGGCCCGGGAGAGGTGGACCACGCGGAGGTACGGCGCCCGTCAGGCCCCGACGGAGGTGATCGCCAGGAAGGCGCCGCGGACCCGCTCGGCGACCTCCCCCTCGGAATCGGCCTGCAGCTTGCCGTCGAGGTAGAGGCAGGCCAGCCCGTGCGCGAGGCCCCAGCCGGCGGAGGCCAGCGCCGAGGCATCTGCAGCGGGGAACACCTTGTCGAGGGCGTCAGCCATCAGCTGGTGCAGGGCGTCGGCCGCCTTGACCCGCTCGTCGTCGGCACTGTCACAGGGCTTCCCGAACATCACCCGGAACAGCGCGGGCCGGCGCAGGGCGAAGGCGACATAGGTGACCGCGAACTCGGCGAGGTCCGGGAGCGAGGCCGGCAGACCGCCATCTCCCACCAGGTCGGCCAGCAGGTCGCGGAAGCCCTCGACCGCCAATGCGGATTCCAGTGCGTCCCGGTCGGCGAAGTGGCGGTAGGGCGCCGTCGGCGACACCCCTGCACCGCGGGCCACGCCGCGCAGCGAGAAGGCCTCACCGGCCTCCAGCATCTCCATCGCGGTCGACAGCAGGGCGGCCCTCAGGTCGCCGTGATGGTAGCCACTCTTCTCCGATGTTGACATCGCTTACTTTGCCCTCCTACGCTCTGTTAGCACCGTCAACATACCCCATGTCCGCCAGGAGTCACGATGTCCGCACCCACCCGCCAGCGTCCCTTCGACGTCGTCCTGTTCGGCGCCACCGGCTTCACCGGCGGGCTGACCGCCGACTACCTCGCGACCCACCTCCCGCCCGAGGCACGCCTCGCCCTGGCCGGCCGGAACCAGGGCAAGCTGGAGGCCGTCCGCGACCGCCTGGTCGACATCAACCCGCGGCTCGGCGACATCGCGCTGCTGCACGCGGACTCCTCGGATCCCGCGTCCCTGACGCAGGTCGCCGAGTCGGCCCGCGTCGTGATCACCACGGTCGGCCCCTACCTGGAGTACGGCGAGCCGCTCGTCGCCGCCTGCGCCGCGGCCGGCACCGACTACGTCGACCTCACCGGCGAGCCCGAGTTCGTCGACCGGATGTACGTCGCGCACCACGCCACCGCCGCGCGTACCGGCGCCCGGATCGTCCACGCCTGCGGCTTCGACTCGATCCCGCACGATCTCGGCGCTCTCTTCGCCGTCCAGCAACTCCCGTCCGACGTACCGATCACGCTTCGGGGCGTGGTCCGCACGAACGCCTCCATCTCCGGCGGAACGCTGCACTCGGGCCTCGGCCAACTGTCGCGGCCGCGGGCGATGCTGCAGGCCGCGGCGCAGCGCCGTCGGCTCGAACCGACGCCCACTGGTCGCCGGGTTCGCGCCCGGGTCGGCCACCCGCAGCGCGACCGCACGCTCGGAGCCTGGCTGATCCCGCTGCCCACGATCGACCCCGACGTCGTACGCCGCTCCGCCCTCGACCGCCCGGACTACGGCCCCGACTTCACCTACTCCCACTTCGCTGGCGCCCGCCGCGCCACGACGGTGGCCGGCGCACTCACCGGGTTCGCCGCAGCCCTGGCCGCCGTCCAGATCCCGCCCGTACGCCGGGCCATCGGCCGGCGCATCCCGCAGGGCGCCGGCCCCTCAGCAGAGCGCCGCGCGAAGACCTGGTTCACGGTCGACTTCGTGGGTGAGGGTGGTGGCCGACGCGTGCACACGCAGGTCACGGGCACCGATCCGGGCTACACGGAGACGGCGAAGATGTTGGCCGAGTCCGCGCTGTGCCTGGCCTTCGACGACAACCCGCACACCGCCGGCCAGGTCACGACCGCGGCAGCGATGGGCGAGAACCTGCTGCGCCGGCTCGTCGACGCCGGCATCTCGTTCTCGGTCGTCACCGCTGCGAGCCCGGCCCACGCCGGCCGCTGACACCCACCATTTCGCGGAGGAAACCCATGCAGACCGTTCTCGGCGCCGGCGGCCCCATCGCCGACGAGCTCGCCCGCGAGCTCCGCCGCACCCACACCCAGGACATCCGACTGGTCAGCCGCAGGCCGTCGAAGGTCAACGACACCGACGAGCTCGTGGCCGCCGACCTGACCGACCCCGACGCCACCAGCCGCGCCGTCGCGGGCAGCGAGATCGCCTACCTCACGGTCGGCCTGCCGCTCGACTCCGAGCTGTGGGAGCGGCAGTTCCCCGTCATGATGCGCAATGTCATCGACGCCTGTGCCGAGCACGGCACCAAGCTCGTCTTCTTCGACAACACCTACATGTACGCCGGCACGCCCGATCCCCAGACGGAGGGGACGCCGTTCCAGCCCGGCGGACGCAAGGGCCGGGTCCGCGCCGAGCTCGCCACGCTCCTGCTCGAAGCCATCGCCTCCGGCCGGGTCGAGGCGCTGATCGGGCGGGCACCCGAGTTCTACGGCCCTGATCCGACGAAGAGTTACACGAACTCGCTGGTGTTCGACCGGATCAAGGCCGGCAAGCGCCCGTTCGTCCCCGTCAACGCGCATGCCAGGCGCTCCCTGATCTGGACGCCCGACGCGAGCCGTGCGCTGGCCCTGCTCGGCAACACCCCGGACGCCTACGGCCAGACCTGGCATCTGCCGGTCGACCCGGACCGCCCGACGTACGCCGAGCTCGTCGACATCGCGGGCGAGGTCACCGGTCGCCGGATCGGCCACACGGTGCTGCCGATGCTCGCCTTCAACATCGC
>JASLCW010000387.1 GCA_030151765.1 Marmoricola sp. | reverse complement strand
TCGACGCCGACCACATCGACCCCTGGGAAGACACCGGCCCACCCGGCCAGACCAACTCCGACAACCTCGCCCCGCTGTGCCGACACCACCACCGCGCCAAAACCCTGACCGGCTGGAACTACCAGCAGTTGTTCCCCGGAGTCTTCTACTGGGAGAGCCCCCACGGCCTGCGCTTCCTGACCTTCCAGGGCCAGACCATCAACCTCATCTGACGCGTCCGAGCACCCGCCGTCTCGCGCCGCTGACACTCGCACAGCCACCCGGTCGGCGCACATACGATCAGTCTCGACGTCCGGCACTGAGCGAGGAGAGTCGCAATGACCGAGCGGTACCGGTACGACTCCCCCGCGCCCACGCGGCGCGACCTGCCACGGGTCGACGGGCTGTTGGCGGGAGCAGCGGAGGTGGACATCACCCCGCCGCCCGGGATGCCGAAGGCCGGGCACTCGAAGAATGCCCACGACGGCGACGGCTTCCGTACCCGGCTGCGCGCAAGGGTGATCCACCTGCGCTCCGGTACGACGTCCGTGCTGCTCATCGCCCAGGACCTGCTCGCCGGGTCGGCCCTGATCCAGCGCCGACTCGCCGAGGCGGTCGCGGACGAGGTGCCCCTCCGTGGCATCTTCCTGACCGCGACCCACACGCACGCCGGACCCGGCCAGTACAGCGGCTCCGCCTTCTACAACGACTGGGCGTCCAACCGCCCCGGCTTCGATCCCCGGTACGCCGACTTCCTCGTCGAGCAGCTCACCGTGGCAGCTCGTGAGGCGATCGACTCGCGGCGGCCCGCGCGCATGGCGGTCGGACGGACCGAGGTCCGCGGCTTCACCCGCAACCGGTCTTTAGGGGCCTACGTCCGCAACCGTGGCGTCGCCGACCGTCGCGTCGAGGACCAGCGGCGCTATGTCGCCATCGATCCGGATCTCCATCTGCTCCGGGTCGACGACGCCGACGGGCCGATGGCCGCCTTCACCTGGTTCTCGATCCACGGCACCGGGATCAGCCACCACGACTCGTCGTACAACGCCGATGTCTGGAGCTACCTCAACGGCGAGGTGGCCGACCAGGTCGAGGCCGCGACCGGACGGCGGCCCGTCTCCGGCGCGGCGGTTGCGAGTCATGGAGACATGACACCCGCGGTGCGGCCGGGGATGCTCACCTTCCCCGAGGCCGAACGGGTCGGTCGCGGCATCGGCAGTGCCGCCGCGGCACTACACGCCAGCCTGGGCAACGCCCTGTCGAGCGAGACCGCCCTGGAAGCGGGGCTGCGCGAGATCGACCTCACCGCCTTCCCCACCGTCGACGGCATCCAGCTGGCACCGCCGCGCATCGGGTGGGCGAAGACGGCCGGAGCGGCCGAGAACACGACACCCTTCATCCACCTGGTGCCACCCTTCCGGGCCGGGCTGGGCCGGCGACCACGCGGGCCTCATGGGGAGAAGCGGATCATCGGCGGCCTCGATGCCGCGCACTCGCGTCTGGTCGCGCCTGACGAGCGCTTCCCCAGCATCCTGCCCGTGCACGTGCTGCGCATCGGCGACACCGCAGCCGTCGGACTTCCCTTCGAAGTCACCGTCGAAGCGGGCCGTCGGGTCTCCGCGGCTGCCGCGGGAGCGCTGGGGATCGACGACTGCTGGGTCTCCTCCCTCGTCGGCGACCATTGCGACTATCTGACGACCCCCGAGGAGTACACGGCGCAGTTCTACGAGGGCGCGAGCACGCTCTTCGGGGCGCAGCAGCAGGACTTCGTCGCCGGTGTCGTACGCCGGCTCGCCGTGGACATGACCACGTCGGCCGTCGAGGACGCGCTCGACCGGCGCTTCGACTTCGGCGTCCACCACTACCTCGCCCGCGCCACCGACGCTGCCGCAGCCGGCCCGGTCTGCGACGTGGCCCGCTTCGTCGAGGCGACGCCTCGCGAGGATGCGCACTGGGAGATGGCGTACACCGACCTCCCCCCGGGCGACCTCGCCTGGCACGAGCCGCTGATCCGGGTCGAGGTGGAGACCGACGACGGCTGGAAGCCTGCCGCGTACGACGGCCGGCCCGTCGACGACCAGGGCTGGCACATCGGCATCGTCCACCAGGGCCGGCTGCGCAGCGGTCGCCATGCGTACGTCGTCCGCTGGTTCGGTCCGCCTCTCGGTCTACCCCTGCGGCATCGGTTCGTCCTGCTCGACAATGCTGGTCGGCCGGGCATCGCCGGGCCGGCCTTCGACTGAGACCGAGGAGAACCATGACCGTCGACATCTTGGGCGCCCGCGTCCTGCTGACCGGCGCCACGGGCGGCATCGGCCAGGCACTGGCCCGCTCGCTCCATCGTGCCGGCGCGCATCTGGTCATCACCGGCCGCCGCGTCGACGTACTCGAGCCGCTGGCGGTGGAGACCTCGGCGGAGGTGATCGCCGCCGACCTCGGCGACGCTGCCGAGCTCGACGCCCTGGTGAGCAAGGCAGGCGATGTCGACGTACTCGTCGCGAACGCCGCCCTGTCCGGAACCGGCGACTTCGCCGCCATGGACCCGACCTGGATCGACGCCAACCTCGACGTCAACCTGCGTGCCCCGATCATGCTCACTCACAGCGTGCTTCCCGGCATGCTCGAGCGCCGGAGCGGTCAGATCGTCCTGATCGGCTCACTTTCCGGCCTGGTGGCGTCGCCAGGGAGTGCGCTCTACAACGCCACCAAGTTCGGGCTGCGCGGCTTCGCCCACGCATTGCGCCAGGACCTGCACGGCACCGGCGTCGGCGTCTCGGTGGTGCATCCCGGTTTCGTCAGCGAGGCCGGGATGTTCATGGACAGCGGGATGGAACTGCCCAAGGGCACCCGGCTGGTCCGTCCCGAACGCGTCGCGGACGACGTACTGAAGGCGATCGCCAAGGACAAGGGCGAGATCCTCACGGCTCCGGCAGAGCTCGGCCTGGCATCGCGCCTCGGTACGGTCGCCCCCGGCCTCAGTGCCCGGATCCAGCGCGCAGCCGGGGCCGCCGAGATCACCGCGGCCCATCGTGGCGGCGCCTGACCGCAGGAGCCCGTAAAACCAGAGGCGCAGTGTCGGTGGGGAAACCTACGCTGGGTCACGATGACCTCGACGCTGATCCGACCCGACGCACCCGCGCGGCCGACCGTCGGCGGTGACCCGGCGCGCAGCGTCGACTGGCGCCGCCTTCGTACGCCGACCGCGGCCTTCGCCGTCTCCGCGGTCGCCATCGCGGCCCTCGGCCAGGCCCTCGGCACGATCGTCGCCGGCCGGATCGCCGCTCACCCGACCGGACCCCTGGTCGCCTGGCTGGCACTCTTCGTCGTCGGCGCGGCGGCCGTCGACACCGCCGGCCGCGTCGTCTGGGCGGGCGTCGTCGATCGCGCCGAGGGTCGGCTGCGCGGTGACCTGCTGAGCGCCGCGCTCCAACAGCCACTCGCCCACCTCACCGAACAGGCCGTCGGGGAGGTGCTCGACCGCGTCGACGACGACACCCATGAGGTCGGCACGCTGCTGCGCCAGCAGATCTGGATGGCGATGCGCACCAGCTTCGCGATCGTGCCGATGTGGCTGGTCGCGGGCTTCACCTGGTGGCCCGCCTTCGTGCTCTTCCCCCTGGTCGGCGCCCTGATGGCCTGGGTGATGCGCCCCGCCCTCGTCGAGATCGCACGCCGCAAGGTGATCGAGGAGGCCGCCTGGACCGACCATGCGGCCGCACTCGAGGAAGGCATCGCCGCACGCGACGACCTCCGCACCAGCCTCGGTCAGGCCTTCGCGGTACGCCGCCTCGCGCAGCTCTCCGCTGATGTCCACGAGAAGTTCCGGCGGGTCCTGGTGATCGAGGCCGGCCTGGCGGTCAAGGTCGGGCTGCTGCTCCACGGGCTGCTCGCCGCGATCGCCGTCTCGGGCGTCGTCCTGGTCAGCGGCGGCCACCTCGGCGTCGCCCGCCTGGTCACGCTCTTCCTGGTCACCACGATCTTCGTCGGCCAGATCAACAACCTCGCGCACCAGCTCCCCGACATCCAGGCAGGACTCGGCGCCGTACTTCGCCTGCGCCAGCTGCTCGCCGTCGAGGCGGAGCCCGAGGGTGGTGAGCCGGTGCCGAGCGGTGCCCTCGATCTGGGCATCAGGCACCTCGACTTCAGCTACCCGGAGGGCTCCTTCGCGCTCCGCGACATCACGCTCTACGTCGAGGCCGGGCACACCCTCGCCCTCGTCGGCCGGACGGGTTCGGGCAAGTCCACGCTCGCCTCGCTGCTCTCTCGTGCCGACGAGCCACCGCCGGGGACGATCTTCCTGGGCGGCGCCGACATCACCACGCTCGATCTTCACGAACTCCGGCGCCGGGTCGGCGTGGTCACCCAGCGCACCGAGATCCTCGCCGGCACCCTGGCCGAGAACATCACCCTGTTCGCCGCCGTGCCGCGCGAGGAGGTCCAGGCGGCCGTCGACGAGCTCGGACTCACCGACTGGGTGGCCGGGCTGCCCGAGGGGCTCGACACCCTGCTCGGCCCCGGCGGTACGACGCTCTCGGCCGGCGAGGAGCAGCTGGTCGCCTTCGCGCGGCTGCTGGTCCGCCATGTGCAGGTCGTCGTGCTCGACGAGGCCACCGCCCGGATGGATCCGGTCACCGAAGCCAGGGTCGTCAGTGCGGCCGACCGGCTGATCAGCGGACGCACGGGGATTCTCGTGGCGCATCGGCTCAGCACCATCGAACGGGCCGAGGCCGTCGCCGTCCTCGACCACGGCACCGTCATCCAGCACGGTTCGCGCGATGAGCTGGCGCTCGTCGACGGCCCCTTCCGCCGGTTGCTCGCGGCCAGCGACACCGAAGGCTTCACGGATGTCGACACGGTCACCGAGAGCGGTGCGGTCGGCGGTCGCCGGCGTACCGGCACGCCGCCGGAGCGACCCGAGCCCGGCACCGGCTCCTCTCTCGCCCGCGGCACCTGGCGCGCCTTCTGGGTGCGCCCCTGGTGGGGCGCCTGGTCGGTGGTGCTCTTCTTCGGCGGCTCGATTTTCGCGCCCCTCGGCGCGATCAGCGGGCTGCTCTGGGGCCTGGTCGTCGAGCAGCTCGCGACCGGCCGCTCCGCCACGGGCTTCCTCCTCGCCCTGGTGGCCACCCTGCTGATCGCACCGATCCTGCTGGCCGACGCCTTCCGGCGCTATCCGCGCTGGTGGATCGAGGTCATGCTCCGGGTGCGCATGTCGGTGCTGCTCGGCCAGATCCGCGGCCACCGGCTCCCGCGGACACCGCCGGGCGAGGTGGTGGCCCGCTCGATGGACGCCGATCGCTACGCCCGGTACGCCGACCGCTGGGTGGACTTCAGAACCGGACTCATGGTCTCGGTGGTCACCATGATCGCCGGAGGCACCTGGCTGGCCGGCGGCGTCCTCCTGGTCGTGATGACCACCAGCGCGGTCGCCTCCTCGATCGGCCGCCCGATCGCCGGCCGGTCCGCGGCCCGCTCCTCCGCCGCTCGTGCCCGCTTCGGTCGCGCGGTCGTGTCGGCCGTCGAGTCGGCACGCACCGTCAAGCTCGCCGGTCGCACCCCGCAGGTCCATGCTCATCTGCGCCAGGTCGACGGTGGCCGCGTGGAGGCCGCGGTCTTCGAACACCGCGTGCAGGCGGTCCTCGACGGCGTCCCGATCGTGATGGTCCAGGTCGGTGTGGTCACCGCCTGGGCGCTCTACCTGTGGAACTTCTGGGGGCTGGCCACCGCACTGCTGGTCGCGACCGCGGTGAACGGCTTCGACTGGTTCGGCCGGGTGGCGGGCGCCGTGGTGACCGAGGCTCCCGGCGTACGGGCGTGGCAGCGGGCGACAGCGCGCTTCTCCGGTGGCACCGAATTGATGGCGCTGCCGGACGGCATCGACCTCGTTGCAGGCAGCGCGCCGGAGCCGGTTCCGCCGGCTCGGGCCCGGCTGGACCGGCTCGAACTCGACGGCTACACGGCCGTTCACGACGATGGCACCATCGGCGCCGCCGGCGTCGATCTCGCCGTGGAGCGCGGCGAACTCGTGCTGCTGGTCGGGCAGGTCGGCTCCGGCAAGTCGAGCCTGCTCTCGTCACTCGCCGGGCTGATCGACCACCGCGGCGCGCTGCGCTGGAACGGCGAGGAGATCGCGGACCCGGAGAGCTTCCTGCGCCCGGGCCGGGTGGCGCACGTCGCCCAGGTCCCGCGGCTGCTGTCCGGCACCTTCGCCGACAACATCCTGCTCGGCCACGACCGCCCCGTCGCCCAGCCGATCGAGACCGCTCGGATGACCGAGGACGTCGCCGACGCCGGTGGCCCGGACGCGGTCATCGGCCACCGTGGCGTACGGCTCTCGGGCGGCCAGGTGCAGCGCCTCGCCCTCGCCCGGGCGCTCGCCGCCGACGCCGAACTCCTGCTCGCCGACGACGTGTCCAGCGCCCTCGACGCGGCCACCGAGATCGAGCTCTGGGCCGCCCTGCGGGAGCGGCACACGACGGTCATCGGTGCCACCTCGAAGCGGGCCGCCCTCGCCCAGGCCGATCGGGTGGTGGTGCTCGTGGACGGGGAGGTCGCCGCGGTCGGCCCCTGGACGGAGCTCTCCGGCCGGTGGGGTCACCTGGCCGGTTGAGGCTCAGCCGTTGTAGGTGATCCGGAGCTTCTCGCTGGCGGGGAAGGACTGGCAGACCAGGCGGATGCCGTCGGCCAGGTCCTCTTCCTCGAGTACGTCGTTGTGGCGCAGGTTGACCTCGCCTTCGAGAACCATGCAGGCACAGGCCGAGCACTCGCCCTCGCGGCAGGAGTAGGGCGCCTTGACGCCCTTCTCCTCCAGGAATTCCAGCAGCGGCTTGTCACCTTGCCAGTCGTCGAAGGAGTAGTTCTCGCCGTCGAGCTCGACCTCGACCGCGACGGGGCCGGTGACGGTGGACAGCGAGGGCTCCGGAGAGTCGTCGTCGGCGTCGTCGACCTCGGCGAGGTTCTGCTGCGCGGCGAGGACCTCCTCGACATCGCCGAAGGGATTGCCGCCCAGGGTCACGAACTTCTCCTGGTGCCGGCGAGCACGGGGGAAGTCGAGTTCCTTGAGGACATCGGTGACGGCCTTCATGAACGGGGCCGGGCCGCAGACGAAGGCGGTGTAGGTGGCGAAGCGGGCGGAGAAGGCGCGCAGCTGGTCGGCGGTGGGCAGGCCCTGGACCGTCTCCAGCCAGTGGATGACCAGCAGTCGCTCGGCGTACTTCTCGGCGAGCTCACGCAGGTGCGCGGCGAAGATGACCGAGTTCTCGTCCCGGTTCGCGTAGAAGAGGACGACCTTGCCGGTGCCCTTCTGCAGCGCGGTCTCGGCGATGGAGAGCACCGGCGTGATGCCCGAGCCGCCGGCGAAGAGCAGGAAGTCGTCGTCGATGTTCTTGGGCGTGAAGATCCCACTGGGCGGCAGCAGCCGCAGCGAGTCCCCGGCCTTGAGGTTGTCGTTGAGCCAGTTGGAGGCGTAGCCGTCCACGGTCCGCTTCACCGTGATCCGGTGCAGACCCGAATGCGGCGTACTGGACAGCGAATAGCAGCGTGAGGCGATCCCGTCACGATCCGAAGGCACCGCCACCGTGAGGAACTGCCCCGGCGTGTACGCGAAGGTCTCCCGCAACTCCTCGGGCACCTCGAAGGCGATGGACCTGGCGTCCGCGGTCTCCTCGATGACCTCACTGACCGTGAGGACGTAGGACTCAATAGCCATCGACCGCGCCAACCTCCAGTTCGCCTTCCCTGACCGCGCGCTCGATCGACGCCATCAGCCGGGAACATGTCTCGTACACCTGGCGGCCACCCGCCTCGCGCCCCATTCTGGCGAACTCCTGGCAGTGCCCCAGTGCCTCGCCCGTCCACTGGACAGCGGTGTGGTGATCGCTGTTCTTCTTCACCCGCACCTTGGCGAGGCAGTCGAGGCAGGCGATCTCACGCAGGCGTCCGTCGAGGTAGAGGCGCTGGTCCTCCCGCGTCTCCTCACTGACGGGCGTGAACAGACCCATCAGGCGTCCGCGGTCTCGGACTGCTCGGACTCCGCACGCTTGCGCAGGTTCTCGGCGACCTCGGCGTGCCAGTACTCGTTGGCCTTGGTGGTGTCGACCTCGAACTCGAAGCGGTCGGTCATCTCCGGCTTGATGTCGGCCACGTCGGTGTAGAACTGCTCGTACCAGCGGCGCAGCTGGTAGACGGGGCCGTCCTCCTCGCACAGCAGCGGGTTCTGGACCGCG
>JASLCW010000452.1 GCA_030151765.1 Marmoricola sp. | reverse complement strand
TCGACGTCGTCTCGATCTTCCCCGACTACCTGGCGCCGCTGCGGCTCTCGCTGCCCGGCAAGGCGCTGGATTCGGGACTTCTCGACCTCCGGGTCCACGACCTGCGTGACTGGACCCATGACCGGCACCGCACGGTCGACGACACTCCGTACGGCGGCGGCGCCGGCATGGTGATGAAGCCGGAGCCGTGGGGCGAAGCGCTCGACGAGGTCTCCGGCGCGGGCGCCGTACTCGTGGTGCCGACGCCTGCCGGAGTGCCCTTCACGCAGGCGATCGCCGCGGAGCTCGCCGGGGCGGAGCAGCTCGTCTTCGCCTGCGGTCGCTATGAGGGCATCGACCAGCGGGTGCTCGAGAATGCCGCGACCCGCATGGAGGTGCGCGAACTCTCGCTCGGCGACTACGTGCTCAACGGGGGAGAGGTGGCCGCCCTCGCGATGATCGAGGCGACCATCCGGCTGCTCCCGGGCTTCATGGGCAATGCCGCCTCGATCGTGGAGGAGTCGCACTCCGACGGGCTCCTCGAACACCCCAGCTACACCAAGCCGGCGAGCTGGCGAGGGCTCGACGTGCCCGACGTACTCCTGTCCGGTGACCACGGCCGCATCGAGGCCTGGCGCCGTGACCAGTCGCTGCGTCGTACGGCGGCGCGACGGCCGGATCTGCTGCATGCCTCGGTCGCACTCGACGACGTCGACATCCGGGTCGCCCGGCCCGGCGACGTCGGCGAGGTCTTCACGCTGCAGCGCGCTTGCTGGGTGCAGGAGCAGCAGGTCAATCCCGGTGTCGAGATCCCGGCGCTGGTCGAGAACCTCGACGACGTACAGGGGTGGATGGGGGAGCAGTTCGTCCTGGTCGCGCGCTCCCACGGCCGCCTCGTCGGCGCCGTACGGGCCCGGCTCCACGAGACGACCTGGGATGTCGGGCGCCTGATGGTCGCGCCCGACCTCCAGGGTCGCGGACTCGGGCGGGCGCTGCTGGAACGGATCGAGGCGGCCGCTCCGGACGAGGTGAAGACCTTCGAGCTCTTCACCGGTGCCGGCAGCCTGGCCAACCAGAAGATGTACAAGAAGGCCGGCTACCGCCTGCTGCCCGGTGAGATCGCTCCCGGCGTGGTGAAGCTGACCAAGCGCCGTCGCGTAGGTGCAGAATCGGGCGGGTGACCTCGCGCTACCAGCACCGCGTCCGCTACCAGGAGACCGACGCCCAGGGCTTCGTCTTCAACAGCCGCTATCTGGAATTCGTCGATGTCGGCATGGTCGAATTCGTCCGATGCCTTGGCTGGGCCTATCCCGAGTTCGTCGCGATCGGCGCAGATCCGTCCGTCGTACGGGCGGAGGTGGACTACCGCAAGCCGGCGCGTTTCGACGATCTGCTGGATGTGCAGGTCGACTGCATCCACGTCGGCACGAGCAGTTTCCGCCTACGTACGACGATCACGCGCGCGGGCGAGCTGATCGCGAGCGCCCGGATGGTCTACGTCAACGTGGATCCTGTCGCGGAGAGCTCCCGGCCGCTGCCGGAGGAGGTTCTGGAGAAACTTCGGAAAATCGTGATCGCCGATGTCGAGAATGCCTGAGCTCGTCCGACGTACTGGTTAAAGAGCAAACCGGAGAGAGGCAGAGCGATGCGTTACATGGGATTCGTGATCATGGACCCGGCGATGGCCAATCCGCCGCAGGCGCTGATGGACGCGATGGAGGCCCACATCGGTGCCTCGGCCGCCGCCGGCACCTTCCTCGACGGGGGAGCGCTGGGTCGTACCGCCGGCTTCCAGGTGCGGAACGGTCGGCTCAGCGCCACCGACGGGCCCTTCGCCGAGGCCAAGGAGATCGTCGGGGGCTACGCCGTACTCGAGCTTCGCGATGACGCCGAGGCCGCCGAGGAGGCGCGCAAGCTGACCGAACTGCACCGGCAGCACTGGCCCTCCTGGGAGGGCCGCGTCGAGATCCACCGCATCGAAGGCGCGCCGACGGACGAGTGAATACGACCGAACAGGCAGTGACGGCCGCCTGGCGTTCCGAATCGGGACGCCTGGTGGCGGCCCTCGCCCGGCTGACCCGGGATCTCGACCTCGCCGAGGACCTCGCCCAGGACGCCCTGGTCGCTGCGCTCGAGCAGTGGCCGGAGACGGGGATACCGGACAACCCCGGTGCCTGGCTGATGACCACGGCCCGGCGACGGGCGATCGACGGCTTCCGCCGCGCCGACACGCTGCGACGCAAGACCGCGGAGCTGGGCCATGCACTGGAGGAGGTGGAGCAGATGCCCGAGATCGACTTCATCGAGGACGACGTCCTGCGGCTGATGTTCCTCACCTGCCACCCCACCCTGACACCGGCGTCGCGGGCTGCGCTGACGCTGCGGATGGTCTCCGGGCTGTCGACCGGCGAGATCGCCCGCGCCTTCCTGGTGCCTGAGACGACGATGGGGCAGCGGATCAGCCGCGCCAAGAAGTCACTCGTCGGCGTCGACATGGAACTGCCGGTCGGCGACGAGCGGATCGCTCGGATCGACGACGTGCTCGCCGCGGTCTACCTGCTCTTCAACGAGGGGTACGTCGCCACGACGGGTGCCGACTGGAGTCGCCCCGACCTGTGCCACGAGGCGATCCGGCTCTCCCGGATGCTTGCCGCGATGGTTCCCGACCTGCCGGACGTGCTCGCACTGCAGGCGCTTCTGGAACTCCAGGCCTCCCGGCTGCCGGCCCGCACCGACCGTCGGGGGCATCCGGTTCTGCTCGAGGACCAGGACCGCGGCCGCTGGGACCAGTTGCTGCGCCGGCGCGGCCTCGCGGTGCTGGACCGGGCGGTGGCGATCGCCGCGCGGGGCGTTCCCGTCGGCAGCTACTTCCTCCAGGCGGCGATCGCGGCCGAGCACGCCCGCGCGATGCGCGCCGAGGACACCGACTGGCCGGAGATCGCGCGGCTGTACGACGTACTCGCGGCCGCTGCTCCCGGCGCTGTCGTCGAGGTGAACCGCGCGGTGGCCCACGGCCGTGCCTTCGGCCCTGCGGCCGGACTGGCGATCCTCGACGTGTTGCCCGAGGACGCCCTTCCGGACGTCGCGATGGTCTTCGCCGTACGGGGTGATCTCTACGAGCGGATGGGTCTTGCCGACCAGGCCGCCGCGGCCTTCCGTGAGGCTTCCTCGCGGGCGACGAACGAAGCCGAGCGGGCGCTGTTGGACATGCGCGCCGAGAGTGCGGCGAGGTCCTAGG
>JASLCW010000445.1 GCA_030151765.1 Marmoricola sp. | reverse complement strand
CACCTCGACGATGCGCACCGGGGTCGGCGTACCGCGGTCGAAAGTGCCGCTGGCGAAGCCGCCGAAGGTCGTCATCAGCACCGCGATGCCGACGAGGAAGAAGCCGATCACGACGCCACGGCCTCGACGGGTCAGCCGGACGCGGCCGGTCGTCACCTCGGCGCGCGCCTTGCGGGTACGTGCCGGGCGAACCACCACGCGGGCCGGACGTGCGTCCGCGTTCCACGGGGAAATCGTGATGCTGCTCATGGTCAAACCTCCAAGGGAAGTGCCCGGCCCGTCTGGCCGGACTGTCGGTCCGTGACCCCTGCTGTGTCGTGGAGATGTCTAACGGCGGGTCCCGACACAACCGCCGGGCCGTTCGACATCTTCGAACACATGTACGACCCTAGAGCACATGTTCGAAGAGCGCAAGAACAGATGTTCGAACGGTGTGTCGCCCCTCGAACACGCAACTTCCGGACTTCCGGGACATCGTCGATCAATCGCGGCAGGATCGAATCCATGCGCTTCCTCCGCCCCCACGGCCTGACCCGTCACCGCACCCTCGCCCTGCCCCTGGGCGCGGTCGGCGCCGTCGCCGGCCTCGCCCTCGCGACCACGGCCGCCGACGCGATGCCCGCGGGTACGACGCACTCGACGTCCTCGTCGGTCAAGGCGGCGCGACCCGACACGACCTCCAAGGCGGCCGTCGCCGCACTGTGGCGCAGCGAGTGGAAGCCGGCGACCACCTCGGCCGTGTCGCTCTCCGGCGGCTCCACCACCAGCTGCCAGCCCTTCCAGACCTCCGCGGCGACCCTCTCCACGATGCTGCGCGCGATCAACTTCGCCCGCGCCCTGTCCGGAGTCGCACCGCTCACCTCGCTGACCGACTCCGACAGCAGGGCCGCCAAGTCGGCGCTCATCCTGGCCGCGAACCAGACGCTCAGCCACTCGCCCTCACCCCGCGCCAAGTGCTACTCGCCGATCGGCGCCTCCACCGCGCGACAGTCCGACCTGGGCCTGTGGGCGTACTCCACGCCGAGCTGGCGACCGACCGTCGCCAGTGTCGTCGGCAGCTATCTGACCGATCCGGGCAAGGTCAACGCCGACGCGGCGCACCGCATCTGGCTGCTGCGCGCGGCCGCGCGCCGGATGTCCACCGGATTCGCGGTCGCCCGCGCCGGAGGCTGGACCTGGGTCAGCAACAACACGGTCGTCTTCCCGAACTCCGGCGATGTCCGCGGCGGCCCCAAGTTCCATGCCTGGCCCGGGTCCGGCTACTTCCCGATCCAGCTCGAGCCGCACGGCCGCTGGTCGGTGTCCGCCTCGTCGAAGCGGATCGGCTTCAAGCATGCGAAGGTCCGGGTCACCCGCAACGGCCATCCGGTCAAGGTGCGCTCACTGCTGCCGAGCAATTCCTTCGGCGACCACTCGCTCACCTGGCAGCTCGCGTCCCGGCCGAAGGTCGGCACCTACTGCGTGAAGGTCACCGGGATCAGCCACTCGAAGACCTACTCCTGGTGCACCGACCTCTTCCGCCCGTGAGACCGTCGGCACCCGACACGCCAGTCGAACACCTGTTTGAACACGGCCGCGATTGGGTCTAACGTCGGCACATGGCCACGAGCAAGAAGACCCCAGGGACAGCACCCGCACGCAGCCGCGCAGGCAATGTCACCGAGCTCCCCGATGCGGCGCCGGACGCCACCGGCCTGACCCCGAGGCAGCAGCGCATCCTGGCCACCCTGCGCGACTCGATCGAGCAGCGCGGCTATCCGCCGAGCATCCGCGAGATCGGCGAGACGGTCGGCCTGGCCTCCTCCTCGAGCGTGGCTCACCAGCTGCGCGTGCTCGAGCAGAAGGGCTTCATCAAGCGTGACCCCAACCGGCCGCGCGCCCTCGAGGTCTTCATCCCCGAGCTGATGGCGGCGCGGCGCGCACTGGCCAATTCCGACGAGATCGGCTTCGACCCGACCGGCATCGGCGACAGCGTGCCGACGGCGAGTTACGTGCCCCTGGTCGGACGCATCGCCGCGGGTACGCCGATCCTCGCCGAGGAGAGCGTCGACGAGGTCTTCCCGCTCCCCCGCAGCCTGGTCGGCGAGGGCACCCTCTTCCTGCTCGAGGTCTCCGGGGACTCGATGGTCGACGCCGCGATCTGCAACGGCGACTACGTCGTCATCCGCAAGGAGGACACCGCCGAGAACGGCGACATCGTTGCTGCGATGATCGACGGCGAAGCGACCGTCAAGACGTTCAGCCGCAAGGATGGCAAGGTTTGGCTGCTCCCCCACAACGAGGCCTACGACCCGATCGACGGCACCCACGCCACGATCCTGGGCAAGGTGACGGCGGTCCTGCGCAGCCTCTGAGCGAGTCCCGGGAAGGGCCGCGCATCCTGGTCGCCGGCGGCCTCAACGTCGACACCTTGGCGCACATCCGCGGTGCCGCGATCCCGGCGACCTCCAATCCCGGTGAGGTGAGCCGGGCCGCGGGAGGCGTGGGCCGCAACATCGCCGCCAATCTCGCCCTGCTCGGCAACGCGGTCACCCTCGTGGGCGCGGTCGGAGACGACGACAACGGCGACTACCTGCTCGCCAGCGTGGCCGGCCTGGACACCCACCGGGTACGCCGGGTCGCCCGCACCGGCAGCTATCTCGCGGTGATCGACGGGGCCGGTGACCTGGTCATCGGCGTCGCCGACATGGAGGCCACCGAGACCATCGACGACATCGGCCCGGTCGAGGGCTTCGACTGGCTGGTCCTCGACGGCAACCTCCTCCCGGCCACCATCGCCGGGGCGCTGACGGCGGCACGCGAGACCGGCGTACCGGTGCTGCTCGATCCGGTCGGCGTGGCCAAGGCGACCCGGCTCGCCACCGTCACCGACCTGACCGCGGTGCACACCTTCACGCCCAATCGCGACGAACTGCTCGCCTTCACCGGACTCGAGGACATCGAGGCCGCCATCGAGTCGGTGCACGAGCGGGGCGTCACCTGGGTGTGGCTGCGCGAGGGCGCGGCCGGCAGTCGCCTGCACGGGACCGACGGGACCGACGCCCACATCCCGGCGGTTCCCGGGCCCGTGGTCGACGTGACCGGCGCGGGCGACGCGATGCTCGGCGGCTATCTGCACGCTCTCGGCGACGGCGCCGACCCGGTGGAGGCGGCTCGCTACGGCGCCGCCACCGCGACACTCACGATCGGCAGCCCGGAGACGGTCCGGCCCGATCTCGACGACGACCTGGTCCGCCGTACGATCACGGCGGCAGGTCACACCGCAGGAGGGACGAGATGACAGTCACGATCAAGGCCGAGGTCCGCGAGGCATTGGCGGCGGGCCAACCGGTGGTCGCCCTGGAGAGCACCATCATCAGCCACGGCATGCCCTATCCCGACAACGTGGCCACCGCCCGCCAGGTGGAGCAGATCATCCGCGACAACGGCGCCGTGCCCGCCACGATCGCGATCCTCGACGGCGTACCCCTGATCGGTCTCGACGACGAGCAGCTCGAGCTGCTCGGCTCCGACGAACACGTCCGCAAGGTCAGCATCCGCGACCTGCCTCACGTGATCGCCCGCAAGGAGCACGGTGCCACCACCGTCGCCACGACCATGCGACTGGCCGCGATCGCCGGCATCAAGGTCTTCGTCACCGGCGGCCTCGGCGGCGTGCACCGCGGCGCCGCGACCAGCTTCGACGAGAGCGCCGACCTCACCGAGCTTTCCCGGACGCCGGTCACCGTGGTCAGCGCGGGCGTGAAGAGCATCCTCGACATCGGCGCCACCCTGGAACGCCTCGAGACCCTCGGCGTGCCCGTGGTCGGCTACCGGACCGATGACTTCCCCGCCTTCTTCACCCGCTCGAGCGGCTTCGGCGTACCCCTGCGCAGCGACAGCCCGGAGGAGATCGCGGCGATGATGCGCGCGATGGCCGAGCTCGGCCTGGAGAGCGCGATCAGCGTGGCCAATCCGGTTCCCGTCGAGGACGAGGTACCGGCCGAGCGCATCGACGCCGTCATCGCGCGGGCTCTCGCCGAGGCCGACGAGCGGGGCGTGACGGGCAAGGACGTGACGCCCTATCTGCTCGGCCGGATCGTCGAACTGACCGAGGGCGAGTCCCTGCGCGCCAACATCGCGCTGGTCTTCAACAATGCCCGCCTGGGCGCGGCGATCGCGGTCGCCGAGTCGGCCCTGCGCTGATTCAACCTTGCGCCGAGCCGGCGAGCCGGGCGAGCGCCTGGCGGACCACCGCCGGATCGGTCGTGGTCCACATGGGCGGCAGACCGGCGCGCAGGAAGCCGCCGTACCGGGCCTTGCTCAGCCGGGGGTCGAGGACGGCGACGACGCCGCGGTCCGAGGCCGTCCGGATCAGCCGCCCGGCTCCCTGGGCGAGCAGCAGCGCGGCATGGCTCGCCGCGACGGACATGAAGCCATTGCCGCCGGCCTTCTCGACGGCACGCTGACGCGCGCTGAGCAGCGGGTCGTCGGGCCGCGGGAAGGGGATCCGGTCGATCAGCACCAGCTGACAGGTGTCGCCGGGGACGTCGAGGCCCTGCCAGAGGCTGAGCGTGCCGAAGAGTGCCGTGTGCGGATCGGAGAGGAACTGCCGGGCCAGCTCGGGCAATTGCGCCTCACCCTGGGCCAGCACGGTCAGGTGCGGCAGCCGCTCGCGCACCACCTCGGCGGCCTGCTCGGCAGCGCGCCGGCTGGAGAAGAGGCCGAGCGCGCGGCCCTCCACCGCGTCGACGAGTTCGACGATCTCGTCGAGAGTCGCGGGGGCGATGCCATCGCGCCCCGGGGTCGGCAGCTTGTCGGCGACGTAGAGGATGCCCTGCTTGCCGTAGTCGAAGGGCGAGCCGACGTCGAGCGCCTGCCAGCGCGTGTCGCGGTCCTCGGACTTGAGCCCGAAGGAGCCGGCGACGGCGTCGAAGTCCCCACCGATCTTGAGCGTCGCCGAGGTGAAGACGACGGACTTCTCGGCGAGCAGGCCCTCCCGCATCGGGCCGGCCACATTGAGGGGGGCGATGCACAGGTGCTTGCCGCCACGCGCCGGACCGGGGTCTGTCAGCCAGAGCACGTCGTACTCGCTGTGCGCTGCCATCCGTCCCGCGGTCGCGAAGATCTCCTGGGCCCAGCCCTTCGCCTGGGTGATGGTGGCGTCCGCCTCACCCGAGTCCTTGGGCATCGCCGAGACGACCGCTCGCGCGGCCTCCCGTACGCCGGCCAGCGCGGCGGCGAGTTGTTCACCCTGCTCGTCGATCCGGCCCTCGGCGGTCATGGCCAAGGCCTCGAAGAGGGCGTCGGCCGAGCCGGCGAGGTCGTCCGCGGAGTCGTCGCGGACATGGCGCGAAGCCCGCTTGGCCGCCCGTTCGATCTCGCTGACCGACAGCTCGTCGGTGGAGGCCTGGGTCACGCGCGCGACGAGCTCGTGAGCCTCGTCGATCACGACGGCGTCGTACTCCGGGATCATCGGGATGCCCTCGATGGCATCGATCGCGAGCAGCGAGTGATTGGTGACCACGATCTTGGACTTGGCCGCGCGGTCCTTGGCCCGCTCGGCGAAGCACTCCGCGCCGTAGGGGCACTTGGTGGCGCCGAGGCATTCACGGTGGCTGACGCTCACCTGCCGCCAGATGCGATCGGTGTGCCGGGGAGCATTGTCCTTCTCACCGGTGCCGTCGCTCTGCGCCTCCTCCTCGACCCACTCGCGCAGCGCCACGACCTCGGCGCCCATCGATCCCTCGGGCATCTCGACGAGGACGCCCTGGTCGTCGGGGACGCCCTCGCGGACACGGTGCAGACAGGCGTAGTTGGAGCGCCCCTTGAGTACGGCGTACGTCGGCTCGGGCGTGATCTCGCCCTTCACCGCCGCCATCAGCGCCGGCAGGTCGCGCTCGACGAGTTGATGCTGCAGCGCGAGTGTCGCGGTGGCGACCACGACGCGGTCCTTGTGGAGCAGCGCCGGCACGAGATAGCCGAGCGACTTTCCGGTGCCGGTGCCCGCCTGGACGAGCAGGTGGTGCCCCTCCTCGAGGGCCTCCCCGACGGCCTCGGCCATCTGGACCTGGCCGTCGCGCCGCTCGCCACCCAGCCCGTTGACCGCGGTGGTGAGGAGTTCGGTCACGTCAGGCACCCGGTCACCTTACGCGGTGCCGCGGACAGGTCGCCCCGGGCTACGGAACCGGCGGCGCGTCGCTCCCGAAGCTCACCTGCGGCACGGCCTCGTTGCCGGCAGGGGCGTCGTAGAAGGCGCGTGCCTTCACGCTCGCCAGGCCGCTGAAGAACATCCACGGGATCGTGGCGACCAGCTTGTTGAGCGTCGCGGTCGCGTCGTTGTAGTACTGGCGGGCGAAGGAGATCTGGTTCTCGGTGTCCGCCAGCTGCTTCTGCAGGTCGAGGAAGTTGGTGCTCGCCTTCAGGTCGGGGTAGTTCTCCGCGACGGCGTTGACCTTCACCAGCGCCTGCTGGAGGCCGGCGTCGGCGGCGGCCTTGGCCGGCACGTCGTCACCCTTGGCTGCGGCGGCAACGGCCGTGCGAGCCGCGGTGACCTCCTCGAAGACACCCTTCTCGTGCGCCGCATAGCCCTTGACGGTCTCGACCAGGTTGGGGATCAGGTCGGCGCGCCGGGTCAGCTGGACGTCGATGCCGCCCAGTGCCTCCTGGGCGCCGATGTCCGCCTTGCGCAGTTTGTTGAAGCCGGTGACCCCGAAGAGCACCAGCAGGACGAGGACGACAACGACGACGATGACCGCAACCATGGCCTCAGCCTTCCTTACCGGGACGAAAATGGCGAGAGGGCACTCCGGCTCACCACGACCCACCACCGCCACCGCCGAAGCTGCCACCGGAGAAGCCGCCGCCACTGCTCGACGAACTCTGCGTCGCGTTGTACGCCGACACCGCCGACGACAGCGACGACGAGAAGCTCTCCGTGACCGAGTCGATGGAGCTCATGCTGCCGAGGGCGTAGCCGGTGAAGAAGGAGGGCATCGGCGGTTCGGAGCCGACCTCGACGCGATACTTCTCCGCCCACTTGTCGGCGCAGCCGAAGACGACCGCCCACGGGAGATAGGCGGTGTAGAGGTCCTTCTTGCTGGCGAAGTCGAAGCGCTGCTCGCTCGACGGGGTCGACAGGATCCGCTCGAAGCCACCGACCCGGGACCACATCTCCCGGCCCACCGTCGTACGGCGGGTGCGGGCCTCCGGCGCCAGGACCCCCCACCCGAAGACGATCAGCAGTCCGGGGATGATGTCGAGATAGGACATCTGGAAGGGATTCCAGATGACGTTGACGACCAGGGCGATGAAGGCGATCGGCATCAGCCACGTGAAGAAGCGCGGCCCGCTCTTGGCAAGCAGCTTGCTGCTGGTTCCCCAATCGGCGAGCCGCGAGTTGAGGGAGGTCATCTCGCTCTTGATGTGCTGCCCGGCGTCGACATCCTTGCGGCCCACCGTGAATTCCTCGTCACCGGAGAGCAGCCGATCGACCGTCTGCGCGGTGATCCCGTCGAGTTGGCTGGTGTCATTGCCGGTTCGCCTGATCGTCCAGGTGCCGTCCTTGGCGACATCGAGCTGCAGCAGCCCCTTCTCGGCGGCGTACATCAGGGAGGCGATGTAGCCGTTCTTGCTGGGCACCTCGTTCAGCACGAGGTAGGCCTGGGCCGGGCCCACCCCCTCCGGCGGCGCATACTGAAGCGGATAGCCCGGCTTCTCCTCGAGGGTGGAGCGTACGGCGCGCCAGCCGGCGACCGCGGCGGCGAGACCGAGCAGGGTGACGATGACGAATCCGGGCAGCGAGCCACCGAAGACCTGCGTCCACTTCGTCGTCCAGGGCAGGCTCGCGGGCTGTGGCGGCGTCGCCATGTCAAGGCCGGCATGGACGGTCACGCTGGTGTTGGCCTGGAGCTCGCCGGTGGTGATCGACAGAGAATGCGTGCCTGCTCCGCTGACCTGACACGTTCGCGTGCCACCGATCAGGCACTGCGCCTCGGCGGCGTTCGAGGGCAGCCGGACGCTCAACTCGGCGCGTGCGATCGACTGCTGCCATCCCTTCGGGATGAGGTCGTAGTTGAACTGGGTCGGCGTACCGCCGGTGCCCTTCGTGAGGACATCGTCCATCCGGTAGCTGATCCGGTAGATGTGCTGCCCCGCGCTGACATAGCTGTTCGCGTCACCGATCCGGACGACCCGGAACTGATGACCCTTCTCCCAGCTCAGCTTGATCTGCGCCGGTCGCCCGTCCTGGCTCACCGAGATGTCCCGGGGCACCATGGGCGGTCGATGCCCCGTGTTCGCCCAGGTGTCGAAGAAGCGGAAGATGCCGTGCTTGGAGACGTACGACGGGAAGTCGACGGTGATCGTCTCCACCGCACTCAACTGCCCCTTGGCCGAGACCGTGAAGTCCGCCTTGTAGTCGGTGATCGACGTCGACTCACCCGACGAACTGTCACTGCCGGTGTTCCACAGGGGCACCGTCATCGCGACCGCGAGGGCAAGGAGGAGCACGATCCGCACCAGAACACGCTTCATGGATCGGCACGCTACCCGCTATGAACGAGTCGAGTGCGGAAGTGGCTGCCATAGCCCCCACTTCCGCACTCGACTCGATCAATCAGCGCGCCGCTACCTCTTCTGCCAGTGGGTAGTCAGAGTGGCCCACTTGGTCTTCGGGGTAACGACTATCTTCGTGACGTTGCCACCGACGGAGTACGTGCGGTCTCCTTGATTGCTTGCGCTCCACACCTGTTGTCCGGACTGGTTGTACATGTTGATGGAGTAGTTCTTGCTGACCCCGATTTGAGGCAAGCCGGCCTGGGTGATCCAAACGCGGAGATTGAACCGGCTGTGGTTGTTGCCGTACTTCAAGGTCGTCGCGGAGATGGCGTACTCACTGCCTGACGAGCTGTTGGTGTAGGTGCCTGCGACAGCACTCGTCTGGGGCAATCCGACCAATGCAATCGCGGCGACCGCGAGGGCGAGAACCGGGCGAATCAGTTTCATCATGTTCTCCAAGGACCGAGTCAGGAATAAGGGCGTCATTCGTTGCAGACACTAGATAATCGGGGGGCCCATCGACACTCCCTCTTTCGGGACTGCCGCCCGTTGCGGGGACCGCGAAGCGCTGAACGTGGCGGTCCTCCGAGCAGCGGCAGGCCGCTACCGCCGAACCTTCCCCGACCGTGAGGCAGTCACCTCGTGCGCGATGTACGCGTAGTTCCTGCCGATGATCGTCACCTTGATCCGCTTACCGGCCAACTTCTTGGTCAGCTTCAAGGTCGACCGAGTCGCGCCGAGGATCTTCTTTCCACTGGCGAACCACTGGTACCGAACCGCCGTGCCGGACGGCCAGGGCGACACCGAGGCGGTGAGCTTCTTGCCCACCTTCAGCTTTCCGGTGATCCGTGCCCTGATGCCGGACATCGTCCCGAGGCCGGGCGAGACGCCCGCTGACGCCACGGTCGTGACGACGATACCCTTCTCGTTACCGGTCACGGCTACGGAGATCTGGTGCCCGTAGTCGGCTGCTGTCGGCACGTATCGCACCCCGGTCGCGCCCGGGATCGCGCTCCCGCTGCGCTTCCACTGGTAGGAGAGGGTGGTGTCGCCGTACCAGGTGCCCTTGGCGGCGAGCGCGCCCCCGACTCGCGCGACACCCGTGATGCCGACGTCGCCGGTCGGCACCATGGCGAACTTCTGTGACGCGGAACCATTGCAGGTGGCAACGATCAACTGCGCGAGGTCAGCCGTACTCGCTCCTGCCGTGTCGAGGCAGAGGCCGTCCACGTTGCGAATGGAGCCGTCGGTTTGCAAGGTCCACTTCAGTTGGGCCTGCGCGCCACAATCCCAGACACCGACGGCCGTTCCGCTGGTGGCGTGACTCGCAGTCGAGTCCATGCACTTCTGCGGCGAACCGTAGACGGTCAACTGTTGCGTCTGGGACGAGTACCTCCAGGCCTGCATGGAGTCACCGGCGTAGCAAGGCCAGATCCCCACCTTGGACCCATTGGCCGCCCGACCTCCCACGACGTCGACGCACTTGCCCGAGCTCGCTTGGCGAAGTTCGAGCCCGCCATTGTTGGTGCCGATGACTCGCGTCGCTGCCGGCGTCCTGACCCTCGTCTGATAGCCGGCCTTGGTCGCGGTTACGTCGACGGTGATGTCGGTGCCCGCATCCGCGGCGATCGACTTGTACGTCGGCGCGGTCGCCCCCGCGATGGCAGCGCCATTCCGCTTCCACTGGTACGTGAAGCTCGGCGTCGGGTTCCAGCTACCCGGGCTGGCCGTGAAGGTGTACCCGACCTCCGGGCGCACACCGCTGGCTGATGTCGTCGCCGTCCCCTCGCTGACGTATGCCAACCACGGAACCGTGACCTCGCCCGAATACTTCGTCGTGGTCACATAGCCCGACTTCGAGCCCGTCACCACAACACGGATCTTCTGGCCAGCGTCCGCGGTGGTCAGCTTGTAGGTGCTCCCGGTCGCACCCGAGATGTTCCCCTGATTGCGCTGCCACTGGTACTTGAAGGACGGCACCGGGTTCCACGTTCCGGTCTTGGCCGTCAGCGTGTTGCCGACCGCGGCCGTGCCGGAGATCGTCGGTGTCGGGGCGGTCTTGAACGTCGCCTTCTTGAAGCGGATGAAGTTGTCGGGCCAAGCAGACTCGTTGTGCTTTCCTCCGCCACCAAAGATCCCGCGGCCACTCATGCTCGCGTAGGGCGGGAGGTTGTAGCCGGTCTCGGAGACAGCGAACTGCGAGCCGTCCGGACTCACCCACTCGATGAAGGCCACGTGTCCGTAGTTCCATTGGGCCACATCACCCACTTGGGGAACATGGCCTGAAGCCGGCGTGACGGTCAGGCCCTTGGCTCTCGCGTTCACATCCCAGTCACCAGCGTTGCCGAGATTTCCCGGATTCAGGTACCCCGACTTGCTTAGTCGAAAGGCGACGTAGTTGGTGCAGTTGTTGCCCCAACTATCGACCGGGTATCCCCAGGTCGACTGGCCGGTATACCCCCACGAGGACACGCACGACCTGCTGTATGTCACGTAACACTGGGTGAAAGGTGGTGTCGCGGCATTTGCGCGCGTCGCCATCGTCGCACCGACGACTGTGAGTCCGCTGGCAAGCAACAACGCGGCAATCAGGCCGCCTAGAACCTTCTTCATCCGATGTGTCCCCTCGGATAGACGTGACGTCGAGCGCCGCCAAGGTACGGGCACGCTGTACGGCGGCGCTATTCCCTCTTTGGGGGACGCCGGCCGTCAATCCGGCGGAAGGTGGCCGTCCCTGCGCGCCTCGCGCGCCACGGAGGCGGAGTTGGTGACCGAGCGCCCGATGTCCTTGTAGCGCTTGGCCGCGCGCTCCAGATGCTTCTTGACCGTGTCCTGCTTGATGTCCAGCTCGCGTGCGATCTGCCCGTGTGTGAGCCCATCCTGCACACCCAGGAGTACGTCGACCTCGCGCGCCGTCAGACGCGGGAAGAGGTCCGGATCGTGCAGGATCGCGTCCGCCGTCGCTCCCGAGACATAGATGCCGCCGTCCCTCAGCGCACGCAATGCCTCGATCAGCTTGTTGTCGCCCTTCAGGCAGAGCCCCTGCGCACCCAGGCGGGAGGCCTCGCGGAGCTGCACCGGCTTCGTCTCCGATGTGTGCAGCAGGACCTTGCTCCCCCACGCAGTCAGCGGGAGCACCCAATCGAGAGTCGAGGAGGTGCCGAAGTCGTTCATCCAGAAGTCGAGGATGACGACGTCGACCGCCGGCTGTCCGAGATTGATCTGATCCGGATGCGTGAACGTGCCGACCAGGTCGAACTCGTCGGCGTGGGCTTCGAGTTCAGCCGCGATGCCACTGAGGGCGAAGCCATGGTCGTCGACCGCGAAGATCCGCATCGGAGTCACGACGGTCTTCCTACTCCGTCGACGGCGCGTGCGCCATCACCAGAAAGGGGAACTTCCCCGAGCGCGAATTCGGTGCGATGGACACGCTGCGTGACCCCGATCCCGTCGCTCTCGGGCAGGTCGAGGCCGATCGCCGGGACCACCACCACCCGCACATCACGGTGCTGCCCCTGCGAGATCGTCACCGTCGAATCGGCGGGCACCTCCGGAAGCAACACCTCGAGCAGGCCGCGGAGCACTACGGACACAGCCGCGAAGTCGATGTCCGCGCGAATGATCAACTGGGCACCACGGCCGCGCAGCTCTGCAGCGTGGCTGCGCAGCGAACCTTCGATCACCCCGGGGGCATAGAGATCGTCCCGCACGGCGCCGGCGACACGACTGGCTTGTCTCCTGGTCTCCAGGTCATCCCCGATGTGCTGGCCCTGGGCGAGTTTCTCGAGGAAGGGCAGTGCCTCACGCATCGCCGTCGACAGCTCTGCCCGTCGTACGTCGCGGATCCGCGCCGCTGACTCGCGAGCCACTTGGGCATCCACGAACTGGGTGTGCTCCGCCTCGAGCCGCCGGTTCGACCGCCTCTGCATGTGGCCGAGGATGCCTGCCGGGAGCGGGACCAGAGGAGAGATGAGCGCGCCGACGGTCGCGGGGAAGTCGACCGTCGGATCGGTCAGCGAGACCAGGAGTACGACGGCCAGGTTGGGCAGCGTGTAGAGCGGTGCCCACCGAAGTGGAGTCACATAGGCCAGCAGGATGAGGACGATCACATTGCCCAGCACCATCCAGGATCGGAAGTCCGTGGTGGCGCCGTCGCCTGCGATCCTCAACCCGAGATAGGTGTCGAGCGCGACACCCAGCACGATCGCGGCATACACGACGGGCCGCGGTTCGCGTCGGCTCAGGTTCCAGCCGAAGGCGATCGCAGTCGCCGCCATGGCCAGCCAGAGCGGGAACTCCCAGGCCGCTGTGGCCGGATCCAGCAGGCCGTGCCGCAGGCCGACCCAGGTGTTCGCGAT
>JASLCW010000425.1 GCA_030151765.1 Marmoricola sp. | reverse complement strand
CATGTTCTGCGTCCAAAATGCATGATCCTCAGTCGCTCTTGATACCCAGGTGACCCAAGGGGCGCCTGGGACCATCCCAGCGGTGTCGATCACACATTTCAGGCACCGATCACACAGAACAATGTGTGATCGATGCCCAATCTGTGTGATCGAGCGCCAGAAGCCGGCCGTGATCCGGGAGCCCACCGCAACCGAGCGCCGGCCGGTCCCCGTCGCTGTGCCTTTCCAGCGACCAGACGCCAGGAGCGACCTGCCAACCAAGCTGAACCCGAACCAGCCCGATGCGCCCGGCGGTCAGCCCCAGCCGAGCAGCCGCAGGACGGCGGCCGTCGCGGCGGCCAGGACCACCACGACGAGGAAGGGCGCCCGCAGCAGCAGCGCGATGACCGCGACGCCGAGCCCGGCGGCCCGGGCGTCGAAGGCCAGGTGCTGCCCGTGGGTGCCGCCGGCGGCGAAGACCTGGACGCCGATCAGCGCGGCGAGCAGGGCGACGGGCATCAGGTCGACCATGCGGGCGGCGACGGGATGCTCGAAGAGGCGAGGCGGCAGGGACAGGCCGGCGAGCTTGAGCAGATAGCTGCCCAGGCCCGCGACGAGGATCGCGGCCCAGATCACGGGCCCTCCTCGTGCTCGGCGGGGAGCTCCGGAGGGCGGTGCGGTACGAAGCCGAGCACGACGGCCACCCCGGCGGCGGCCAGGACCGGGATGCCGGCCGGCACCGCCGGGACGAGGGCCAGGGCGAAGGCCGCGGCCAGGATCGCGCACAGCTGATTGCGGCGGTCCTTCAGGCGCGGCCACAGGAGGGCGATGAAGGCACCGCCGACGGCGGAATCGAGGCCGTAGGTGCGCGGGTCGCCGAGGTGGTCGCCCGCGACCGCGCCGATCAGGGTGGCCAGGTTCCACAGGGCGAAGATGCCGGCCCCCGTCGTCAGGAAGCCCAGTCGCGCCTCGCCGGTCGTCGGCCGGGTGATGGACATCGCGGTGGACTCGTCGATGACCAGATGGGCCGCGGCGGCACGGCCTACGCCGGTGAAGCGGAGCAGCGGTGCCAGGCGCAGGCCGTAGAGCAGATTCCGTGAGGCGAGCAGCAGCCCGGTCGCGGCCGCGGAGAGCGGGGCGCCGCCGGCACCGAGTACGCCGGCCATCGCGTACTGCGAGGCCCCCGTGAAGATCAGCAGGGACATCGCGCAGGTCTGCCAGACGTCGAGACCCGAGGCCACCCCGATGGCGCCGAAGGAGACGCCGTACGCGCCCGTCGCGATCGCCACCGCCATGCTGTCCCGGACGATCTGGCGGCGGGTCTGCTCCGATACCTCGAGGTCGCTCATCGAAGGACTTCAGATGGCGCAGTGCAGGCGGACCTGCTTCACCTGGACCGACCCGTCGCCGGTGAGATCGAGGGTGCGGTGGGCGCCGTCCGGTGCCCAGCCGGCGTCGGTGTAGAAGGCGCGGAGGGCGTCGTCGGAGGCGGTCACCCACACGAGGGCACGCTGGAAGCGGTCGGCCCGCAGGGTATCGACGGCCGCGTGCAGGAGGCGGGAGCCGTGGCCCTGGCGGGTCGCCTCGGGCGCCACCGTGAGATCGGCGAGCTCGCCGTGGGCGATCGGGTCGACATCGGGATCCCCGGCCGGTCCGGTGACCACATACCCGCGGAGGGTGTCGTGCTCGAGCGCGACGAGCACCCGGTTGCGGGCGTCCTGCGGACGGCTCATCGCGGCCTGCCAGCCGGCCGCGATCGCCTCGGCGTCGAGCGCGTCGAGGACCTCGGCGGGCAGCAGGTCGGCATAGCGCTGCTTCCAGGCGGCCACCTGGACCGCGGCCATCGCGGGGGCATCGGCCGCCCAGGCCACGCGGCAGCTGTGGTCGGCCGTCGGCAGATCGCTCATGGCTCCACTGTCTCAGCCGGTTGCGGCCCGGCGAGCAGCGGTACGGCGGCAGCGCCGGCAATGCTCAGCAGCAGGCCGATGACGACGGCCGCGGTCCACCCGGCGCGGATGCCGTCGTCGAAGAGCATCACCCCGACCATCGCCGGCACGACGGTCTCGGCGACCGTCAGCGGAGCTGCCGACGTGGTCACCGCCGCCCGGGTCATCGCCGTGCTCTGGAAGGCGAAGGCGAGCAGGCCGGCTGCGGCAAGGGTGCCGACCTCGGCCAGGTTCAGCCAGGTGAGATAGGGCGACTCGATCGCACGTGCGGCCACCGGCACCGTCCCGTAGGCGGCACCGGCGAGCAGCCCCAGTGCCACCGCGGAGGCGACGCCGGTCAGCCGGCGTGCGGCAAGGCCGAGGAGTCCGATCGCCGCGATGCCGACGTACCCGCCGATCGCCAGGGACCAGTCGATGGACGCATGGCCGGGTTCGCCGGCACTGAGCCCGAGGATCACCAGGCCGAGCGCGAGGGTGCCGAGGCCGTACCACTGGGCGCGCGGGGGTCGCTCGTGCAGCAGGATCGACGCGGTCGCCGCCGTCACGATCACCGAGCAGGCGATGCAGGCCTGGCTCAGATATAGGGGGAGCTGCTGGATGGCGACGTAGTCGAGCACCATGCCGCCGCAGTCCATCGCCACGACGGCGAGTACCCCGGGACTGCGCAGCGCGGCCGCGATCATGGCCGTCCAGGGACTCGTGGGCAACTGCCGGAAGGCGCGTGCCTGGAGGGTGGCCGAGACGCCCCAGAGGATCGCGGCACCGATGCCCGCGGCGAGTCCGATCAGCACGGTCGTGATTGTGACAGGTAGCCTCTGGAGGCATGCGGACCTACCTCGACCTGGTGCAGCGGATCCTGGACGAGGGTGTCGAGAAGTCCGATCGCACCGGCACCGGAACGCTCTCCGTCTTCGGCCACCAGATGCGCTTCGACCTCGGCGCGGGCTTCCCTCTGGTCACCACCAAGAAGATCCACACCCGATCGGTCTTCGGCGAGCTGTTGTGGTTCCTGCGCGGCGACACGAATGTGAAGTGGCTGCAGGACCGCGGCATCACGATCTGGGACGAGTGGGCCGACGAGAACGGCGATCTCG
>JASLCW010000415.1 GCA_030151765.1 Marmoricola sp. | reverse complement strand
CGCTCGCCTGACCCGTGCCCGCGGACGGGCATGGAATGATCCTGAGCCGTGGCGGAGCTCCAGTACTTCCTCGGCACGATGGACAGCGGCAAGAGCACGCTCGCGCTCCAGACCAACCACAACCACGCCGCCCGCGGGCGAGTCGGGCGGATCTTCACGACCCGTGACCGGGCGGGCGAGGCGACCCTGTCGTCCCGGCTGGGCCTGCAACACGTCGCCATCGAGGTCGACGGCGGCTTCGACTTCTGGCGGTACGTCGTCGACTCGCTGACCCGCGGCTCCCGAATCGACTACCTGATCTGCGACGAGGCCCAGTTCTACACCGCCGACCAGATCGATCAGCTCGCCAAGATCGTCGACGAACTCCAGATCGACGTCTTCTGCTTCGGCATCCTCACCGACTTCCGCACCGAGCTCTTCACCGGCTCGCGCCGGCTCGTCGAACTGGCGGACCGGATGCAGGTGCTCCAGGTCGAGGCGCTCTGTTGGTGCGGCAAGCGCGCCACCCACAATGCCCGCACCGAGAACGGCGAGATCGTCACCGAGGGTGAGGTGATCGTGGTCGGCGATGTCGACGCCGAGATCCACGACACGGACGACGAGGAAGCCGAGGTCGCCTACGAGGTGCTCTGCCGGCAGCACCACCGCCGGGGCATGACCGCGGCGCGCGCCAAGGCGATCTCGATGATCAGCGAGCCACTGCCCTTCCAGTAGAAGGGACGGCTCCGACGCGGCGCACCGCTACGAGCCGATGAAGGCAGCGAGGTCGGCGGCCACGCGCTCCGGTTGCTCCCAGAGCACGAGATGGCCGGTGGCCTCGTAGGTCACCTGGCGGCTGCCGACGATCGCCGACACCAGGTCGGCGGCCTGGCTCGCGGGCAGCACGTCGTCCGCAGCGCCCCAGAGGATCAGGGTCGGCGCCGTGATCGGGCCCTGCCTGATGGGCGGCTCGGCCGCCACCAGTCCTTCGAGTACGGCGCTCCAGATCCTCTTGGGGATGGTCGTACCGGCAGTCACCTGATCGTCGAGGAAGCCCTGTGGCACCGCGTTGTGCAGGGGCAGCGCGTCGTTCACGCCGCGCACGTCGTCACGCGTCACCGGATCGTGGAAGGCGGCCAGCATCTCGGCGATCGACCCGGGCACGGCACCCTGCAGATCGCTCGGCGAACCGATGAGCGCCAGGCCGCGCACCCTGTCGGGATACCCGACCGCGACCTGCTGGGCGAGATAGCCGCCGCTGGACGTGCCGACCAGCCAGCACTCGTCCAGCCCGATTGCGTCCAGCAGCGCGACGACGTCGGCCGCGGCGTGGTGCAAGGAGTAGCCCTCGGCGGGCTTGGAGCTCTCCCCCACACCACGCTGGTCCGGTACGACGAGATGCAGCGAGCGCGGCAGCTGTGGCACCAGCCGGTCGAAGACGCGACGGGTCTCGCCCCACGCATGGAGGAGCAGCACGGGCTCGCCGGCGCCGTACTCCTCGACCGCCAGATCGATCCCCGTCGCCAGTGCGACTCGGCGCATCCAGTCATTGTCGAACCGACGGCGACACCGGTCAACGCGGCCCGCGGATCGCCTCAGTCGACGAGCAGCGGGATCCGCATCTCGCGGGCGGTGAGCGAGCCGTGCAGGCCGATCAGTGTGGTCTCGTAGGGGAAGTCGACCGAACTGAAGAGGCCGTGGTCACCCTTGGCCGGTACGACGACATCCCCGATCCGCGGCGCCACCCGGGCCTCGACGGGTCCGAACCAGCCACGCGCGATCGCCTCGTCGCGGGTCAGCACCTCGGCCATCTCCCCCACGATCGCGCGCCAGGTGGCGACGACGTCGTCGGTCGCCCCGGCAGCGCAGTAGAGATGCCGGAAGCGCGCCTCACCGCCGATCAGCTGAACGCCGTCGCGCAGGTCCGGGTGGTCGTCGATGTCGAGCCGGGACTCCGGCCGCCCGTCCACCATGCCGTGATCGGCGACGACGACCAGCCGGACATCGGCCGGAAGCTCCTCGCGCAGCTGCTCCAGGCTCGAGTCGACGGCACCCAGCTGGGCGCGCCATTGGGGCGAGTCGACGCCGTACCGGTGACCGGTCCAGTCGAGATCGCCGTCGTACACGTAGGTCAGCGAGGGGCGAGCCATGCTCGCGGCGACCGCCGCTGCCAGCCGTTCACCCACCCGGTCGGCGCCCACATAGGTGGCGCCGCGCTGGCCGCACCGGGTCAGTCCGGAGTCTGCGAACTCGCGCTTGCTGACCACCGAGGTGTCGATGCCGAGTGCACGCAGCTGGTCGAAGGCGGTCTGATGAGGCTGCCAGAGAAGCGGGTCCACGGTCTTGTCCCAGAAGAGCGCGTTGAGCAGCTTGCCCGTCTCCGGCACTCGTGACGTGAAGCCGACGAGACCGTGCTGACCGGGCAACAGCGCGGTGCCGAGCGAGGTCAGCGAGGTCGCGGTCGTCGAGGGCACACCGCAGGTCGCCCGGGTCCGCACCGGGTCCGCGCTGAGCAGCGCGTGGAGATAGGGCGCCTCCTCCGGGTGCTCGGCGATCAGCTCGTGACCGAGCCCGTCGACGAGCTGGATGACATAGGCGGGTGCCGGTGGCAGCACCAGGGAGCCGGGCTCGCCGAGAGAGACCCCGAGAGCGCGGCCGGCGGCGGGAAGCACATCGGCCAGCGTGACGGCGTCGTACGCCGGTGCGACGAAGTCGTCAGCCATGGGTGCGGGCCGACAGGGACTCCGCGAAAGCCAGCAGGTCGTCCACCGCACCCTGGCCGTCGGCCATCGTGCTGACCCGCAGCGAGAAGTCGTCGCTGGCCAGGACACCGGTGTAGCCGTGGTCGGCCTCGCACTGCGGGTCGGCGCACGCGGCGGGCTCGAGGTCGATCCGGTTCAGCCCGCCCCAGCCGATCGTGACGACCGCCTCGGTGGGCGCAGGCAGGCCCTCGCCCGCGTACGACGCCGGGTTGGCCACGAGCCGGTTGACCACCACCGACTTCACCGAGGCGAGCGCGATCGCCTCGGTCGAGGTCGAGGTGTACGGCTCCGGGAGCAGGTCGTCGGGCGCGTGCTCGTCGGTGTGCGCCAGGATCAGCCGCGTCGGGGTGAGCACGACCACGGTCATGTGCCGGCGTACCTCGTCACGATCGATGGTCGGCTCGTGATGGACGAGATAGGCGACCACGCTCTCGTCGGCTATTGCCGCGGTGACCCCGGCACCGACGACGGCCGGGTAGTAGCCCGTGCGCTCGATTGCCGCGGCAAGATCACCGGACCGGTCGCCCGAGGTGCCCGTTGCGTGGGTGGTGGCCATGCGAGCCAGTGTGGCACGCGCAATCGGTCGAAGGGCGGTCGGCCCAGGTCGGCATCGATGATCAGCCGGAGCAGCAGGGCCCCGAAGACCAGCCCGCCGGCGAGATCGGTGATCCAGTGGTAGCCGAGCAGGAAGGACGTGGTCACGCAGTTGACGACCACGACCGTCCAGGCGATCCGGATCCAGCGCAGCACCCGGGGCGTGACACCGGCGTAGGTCGCCACGATGTGTACGAGCGAGCCGTATATGAGCACCGCCTCGACGGCGTGACCCGACGGGAAGCTCACCCCGAGGCGGCCGTCACTCCAGAGACCGCCGCTGAAGAAGGCCGGGTCGTGCAGCTCCGGAGCCGGCCGGGCGAAGACCATCTTGACGACACCGGTCAGGTAGAAGCCGCCCTCCGCCAGCAGCGCCACGATCCCCGGGCGCAGC
>JASLCW010000381.1 GCA_030151765.1 Marmoricola sp. | reverse complement strand
TACATCGTCTTGCCCTGCGAGGCACCGCGCATCTTGTCGATGACGACCGGCTTGATCTCGTCCGAGTGGCGCCAGTTGTTGTAGACGCCCTTGTCCTTCTCGTCGCTCGTCGCGACGATCGTCCGCTCCTCGGAGCGAGCGGTGTCCTTGGAGAAGGAGCGCGAGTAGTAGCGCCCGTCGCCGGCCGGCTCGAGCTGCCCCGCGTCCAGCGACTCCTGGATCAGCCGAGCGTCGTCGGCGGCCGTGACGACCTCGACTCGCTCAGCACCGGTTACCTCTGCCCAGTGGGCGACGTACTCCCGGACCTTCGGGTTGGTCAGACCCGCCTCGTCGAACACCTTGTCAAGCTCAAGCATTGGCGTAGCTCGTCCTCTCGCGACATCGCTTGTGGACCGCGCTGGGCGCGGTCTGGTGATCACGGGTCGCACGGATGCGCCCGTCGATGCACGTGACTGTAGCGGACTTGAAGAGATCTTCAGATTCGGTACCCTTCTGCGGACTCGAACCGGACATCGGCAGTGGAGGGGTGACAATGGAAGTTCCCCTTTATCAGTCCAAGGCGGACTTCTTCCGCACGCTCGGTCACCCCGCCCGGATCCGGATCCTGGAACTGCTCGCCGAGCGGGATCACGCGGTCCACGAGCTGCTCGAACAGATCAGCATCGGGTCGAGCAATCTCTCCCAGCAGTTGGCCGTTCTGCGCCGCGCCGCCCTCGTCGACTCACGCCGTACGGCGGGCGAGGTGATCTATTCGATCAGCGCCCCCGAGATCCGCGACCTGCTGGTGATCGCCCGGCGGATCCTCACCGACCTGAGCGGCGACCGCCGCATGCTGATCGCCGACGAACTGGGAGCCTGACGATGTCGCTGCGTGACCACGCCCTGGAACTGCGCGCGGCGAGCTCGGTCTCGCCGTACGAGCTGGACGAGCTGTGGGCCGACTGCGCCACGGTGTCCGCGGACGCGATCCTGGGCAGTTGGAAGGGCTCCGACTTCGCCACCGGGCATCCGGTGCACGAGATGCTGATCGGCTCGAGCTGGCACGGCAAGCGCTTCGAGTCCGTCGGCAAGGCGCACCCGCTGATCTGCCGTGGCGCCGACGGCGAGCTCTTCTCCGATCGCGAGCTCGGCAAGGGCCTGGCGTCGCTGTGGAATATCGAATTCCGCGGCGAGGTCACCGCGGCCATGGTGTACGACGGCCAGCCGGTGATCGATCACTTCAAGGCCGTCGACGACGCGATGCTCCTGGGCGTGATGAACGGCAAGGGCGTGCTGCACGAGGGGCAGCACTACTGGTTCCTGCTCGAGAAGGAATGATCAGAGCGGCGTGATGCCCTTGAGGTGACGCTGCGCCATCTGCGGGTAGTAGACCGGGTTGGCGTCGACCCAGAACTGGGCCGGCGTGCCGGCGATCTCCTTCTTCGGCTTGGCCGGAGCCCCGCTGGCCAGCCAGCCGTCGGGGATGTGCGTGCCGGGCGTGATCAGCGACCCCGCGGCCGCCATCGCACCCTCGCCGAGCGAGGTGTCGTCGAGCATCGTCGAGCCATTGCCGAGGAGCGCGTTGCGACCGAGCTTCGCGCCGTGCACCACGCACAGGTGTGCGACGGTCGCCCCCGGTCCGATCTCGCAGACCTGGTCCGGCCCGGCGTGCAGTACCGAGTTGTCCTGCACGTTGGCGTTCTCGCGAATGATGATCGCGCAGTCGTCGGCCCGCAGGACGGCGCCGTACCAGACGCTGGCGCCCTTCTCGACGGTCACGTCGCCGATCAGCGTCGCCGTGGGGGCGATGAAGGCCTCGGGGTGGACGACGGGGCGCTTGCCCTCGAACTCGAAGAGATTCACGGGGCGAGACTACGGGCCCTCAGGTTTCCCATGTTCTCCACGCAAGCTGGTGCATCACACAAGATGCATCGCATGTGATCCCCCACATTGGATGGATCACATGGGAAACCAGAGGTGCTCAGCTCTCGGTGCGCTCCCCGGCGGTGGACTCCAGCGCGGTGCGGAAGTTCGGGATCGCCTCTTCGAGGGTGGCGATGTCCTCGGCGGTGAAGTGCAGCACCTCGAGGGGGGTCTCGGCGACGACGGTCGCGGAGCGGAGCTTGTGGTTGACCAGCGCCATCTCGCCGATCAGCTCGCCCTTGCCCACCCGGGCGACCTCGTCACCGCCGCGGCGGACGGAGACCTCGCCGTCGAGGATCAGGTAGGCCTTGTCGGCCGGGGTCTTCTCGACGATCAGGGCCCAGCTCTCCGGGACGGTGAGCAGCCGGCCGGTCTCGGCGACCTGGGTGAGTTCGCCCGCACCGAAGCCCGCGAAGCGCGGCAACGCGGCCAGTCGTGCGGCAGCCTGCTCGATCTCGTTCTTGCGACTCATCGGCACTCCTCAAGCGGGCCCTGTGGGCCGGACGTGTGTCTTCCGCTCAGGAGTCTAGGGGCGATCAGGCCGGGGAGGGGGTGTCTCAGCCACCGAACTCGAGGAGCAGCAGGGCGAGGGCGGTGCGCGGGAGCTGCCGCCACCGGAGCATCACCGAGCGCTGCTGCCCGAAGGCGTGGAACTTGCGCAGGTAGCGGTAGAGCCGCTCCACCTTGATCAGCGGGTCGAGGAGGTGCACCAGCCGGTAGGCGATCGCGCCCAGCGGGCCGCGTGGCCCGGCGAAGAGTTCGGGAAAGGGGGCGAAGGCCAGCGACACCCGGGCGAAGCCATTGGCCGCGGCCCACTCGACCGCCTCGGCGATCAGGCGCTCGTCGACGCCGTTGGGCGCGCCCTTCGCGCGAGCCGGTACGTCGAGCGAGAGGTCCTTGCAGCCCGCCCGCAGGTAGCGCTGACTGGCGACGAGCCTCCCGCCGCGATCGCGGGCGATCACGATGAGCGCGTCGGGCTGGGCGCCCTCGAAGGCATGACCCAAGGTCATCGCGAAGCCGCGGTCGTTGTCCTTGCCGCTCTCGGCGAGCAGTCCGCGCAGCTCGAGCCGCACCTTGGGCGGAACGGAGGCCTCGTCGTAGGTCTCGACGGTCACCCCGGCATTGCGGGAGCGCTGGACGGCCTGCCGGAGATTGCGGAAGCGCCGGCCCACCAGGGCGAAGTCATTGGCCTGGACGACGACATCGCGTCCGATCGCGACACCGGAGAGGCCGTAGTCCCGCCAGATCTCGGCGGCTCGCTCGCCGGCGCCGAGCACGGCGATGCCGCGGTGCTCGCGGGAGGCGAAGGACACCAGTTCGGCGATCGCGGCCGGCCACGAGAGCGGGTCACCGACGGGGTCGCCGCCGACGACGACGAGTCCGCAACGCAGCCGGTAGCCGACCGCTGCGCGGCCGTCCGGAGCGAAGACGTGTGCCTTCTCCGGTCGCAGCGCGAAGGGCGCCAGCGGGTCGTCGACGCTCAGCGCGACCAGGTCGCGGACGCGCTCGTCGGGGGCGGGTGCTGAGGATGACACCACTCCATTGTCCCCACGATCGCCACTGAATTGGTTGACCACGGCCACTAGATGGACGCGAGTCGCGTCACGCCCCGCCTGTACGCCGCCTGTTTCCGGGCTTTTCGGACGCTGTCAGACGCCCTTCCCGGCCTCGATCGTGCTCTCGTGGGCACCCGGGCGGTCGAGGCCCCGGCCGATCACCATCCGCTGGATCTGATTGGTGCCCTCGAAGATCTGCATCACCTTGGCCTCCCGCATGTAGCGCTCGACCGGGAAGTCGCGGGTGTAGCCGTAGCCGCCGAAGACCTGCACGGCGTCGGTGGTCACCTTCATCGCGTTGTCGGTGGCGATCATCTTGGCGATGGAGGCCTCGCGGCTGAAGGGGCGTCCAGCGTCCTTGAGCCGGGCGGCGTGCAGGAGCATCGCGCGGGCGGACTGGATGCCCGCCTCCATGTCGGCGAGCACGAAGGCCAGCCCCTGGTGGTCGATGATCCGCTTGCCGAAGGTCTCGCGCTCCTTGGCGTACGCCACCGCCACGTCCAGCGCCGCCTGGGCGACGCCGGTGGCCACCGCGGCGATGCCCAGCCGCCCGGAGTCGAGCCCGGCCAGCGCGATCGGCAGCCCCTGGCCCTCGGCCCCCAGCCGCCGCCCGGCGGGTACGCGGACGTTTTCGAAGAGCATCGTCGTCGTCGGCGAGCTCATCAGGCCCATCTTGTCCTCCGGCGGGTCCGCCGTCAGGCCGGGGGCGCCGGCCGGGACCAGGAAGCAGGAGATGCCGCGGCCACCGTCGTCACTGGTCCGCGCCATCACCTTGTAGAAATCAGCCGCCCCGCCGTGGGTGACCCACGCCTTCGCGCCCGTGAGCAGGTAGTCGTCGCCGTCGCGGACCGCC
>JASLCW010000393.1 GCA_030151765.1 Marmoricola sp. | reverse complement strand
TCCCGTTCACGCCAGCAACTCCCCGAGCCGACCGGCACCGGGTCCCTCCGCCAGTCCCGGCGTCTCGAAGCGGACCGCGGTGCTGACCGAGACGAGACCGTCCTCGCCCCGTCGGAGCACACCCAGCGCCGCCACCGCGCGACCGCCCTCGCGACGTTCGAGGTGCACGACCACGTCGACGGCGGCTGCCAACTGGCTGTGCGTCGCGGCCCGGTCGAGACCGGCTGCCAGCGCCAGGGCCTCTATCCTGCTGGGCAGATCGGCCGCCGAGTTGGCGTGCACCGTCCCGCACCCGCCCTCGTGACCGGTGTTCATCGCCGCCAACAGATCGACCACTTCGGCACCGCGGACCTCGCCGACCACCAGTCGGTCGGGCCTCATCCGCAGGGCCTGTCGTACCAGCACTCGCAGCGGAACCGCACCGGCACCCTCCGCGTTGGCGGGCCGAGACTCCAAGCCGACGACATGCGGGTGATCGGGGCGCAGCTCCGCCGCGTCCTCCACCAGGACCAGGCGCTCGCCCGGATCCACCAGCGAGAGGAGGGCATTGAGGACGGTCGTCTTGCCGGACCCGGTGCCACCCGTGACGAGGAAGGACCGTCGTCGTGCCACCAGCCTGCGCAACAGCCGAGCTCCGACCTCGTCGATCGAACCGGCCTCGATGAGTTCGTCGAGCGTGAAGACGCGGGCCCGCGGTACCCGGATGCTGATCGCCGTGCCCGGCCGGGAGAGCGGCGCCAGCACGGCATGGAGCCGAGACCCGTCCGGAAGCCGGAGATCGACATAGGGCGTGGAGTCGTCCAGACGGCGCGATGCCGCCGCGGCGAGGCGCTGCGCCAGCCGGCGTACGGCGGCCTCGCCGGGCAGTCGTACGTCGGTGAGCTCGAGGCCGTCTCCACGATCGATCCACACCTGGTCGGCCCCGTTGACCAGGACATCGGTCACGCCAGGGAGCTTGAGCAGCGGCTCCAGCGGGCCCGCCCCCACGACATCGCGGCGCAGGGCGTCGTGCACGGCGAGCACGGTCGCGTCGCCGACCGGGCGACCGCGGCTGCGCAGCGCCAGCGAGACTTGCTCGGGCGTGAGCGGGGCAGCCTCGCGAGCCAGCCAGGTCCGGACCTCGTCGACCAGATCGGCCCCGGCGGCCTCCCGGGCGGCGTCGGTCATGACCAAGCCCCGGGGATGCCCATCAACAGGGATCGGACCGCCCGCACCAGCGGTCCCCGACGGCGACGCACCGGGCCCAGCCCGAGGACGACCGCCTCGTCGAGGCCGGGCTGGTCCTCCATCACCACGGCCAGCGGGAGGCCGAGAAGGGTCGCCGCCATCGGCGCGTCGACGCCGCGCTCGGCCCCGCGAACGACCAGAGCGCAGGCGGCCCCCGGCAACCGGGGCCGCAGTCGCGAGGCCGCCGCGATCGCGCTCACGGTGAGCGCGGTGACCACGAAGAGGTGATCGCACTCGGCCATCGCCGCCTCGATGGCCGGCTCCGGATGGCGGCCGAGGTCGATCACGACGGCATCGAAGCCGCGGCGCCCGGCGGAGAGCGTCTCGCGTACGACGTCCGCGCCCGGCAATCGCGCCGACCCCGGGTCGAAGGCAAGGACCGAGAGCCGAGCCGACGACGGCAGGGACTCACGGAGTGCCCGTCCACCGAGTCGGCCGGTCGCCTCGATCCCGCTCCACCTGACCCCGGGCCGCTCATCGAGTCCGGCGATCTGGTCGACGCCTCCACCCAGCGGATCGGCATCGACCAGCAGGCACCGCCGGATGCGACTCATCTCCAGGGCGATCGCGGCCGCGAGGGTCGAGGCTCCACTGCCCCCACTCGCGCCGATCACCCCGATGACGATCGCCGGATGCGCGGCGAGATCGTCGCTGTCGGTGAGCAGGGCGACCAGCCAGCCATTGCCCTCGGGCAGTTCCATGACGCTCTCGGCACCGACAGCCAGGGCGTCGCGGAAGACCCGCTCGGTCGCCGCACCAGCGGCGAGGACGTGCACGTCGCGGCGGCGTACCGGGTGGGTCGTCGCCAGAGCCGGCGCGGCATCGGCGCCGACCAGCACGAGCGGCGCCCGACCCCATGACGACCCGATCGAGCCCGGATCACCGCGCTGCTCGACGCCCACTCCGGCGGCCGCGGCCAACCGGCGGACCTCCGCCTCCAGCGAGGCGTCGTTGGTCAGCAGCAGGGGTACGGCGTCGCCGCCCTCGCCCGTGAGTTCCGGATTGGTGTCCACCCGGCCGAGCGTGCTTCCCGCCCGAATCCCCGGCCAGTTCACCGATCGCCACCTGTGGACAACCTCCCCGACAAGGCGCCTGTGGACGGGAAAGGGTCAAAACGCGGGGGCGGAGGTCTCTAAGGTTGGGGACATGGACCGTACGGCGCACCCGACAGCGGCCTTCTTCGACCTCGACAAGACGATCATCGCGAAGTCGAGCGCCCTGGCCTTCAGTCGCGAGTTCCAGGCCGGCGGCCTGATCTCTCGCGGCACGATGCTGCGCAGCGCCTATTCGCAGTTCCTCTATCTCCTCGGCGGCGCCGACCACGACCAGATGGAGAAGATGCGCGCCTTCATGTCGCAGCTCGTCGAGGGCTGGGACGTCCAGACGGTCACCGAGATCGTGGCGGACACGCTGCACAACATCGTCGACCCGCTCGTCTACCGCGAGGCCGTCGAACTGATCGAGGAGCATCACGCGGCCGGGCGCGATGTCATCATCGTGTCGACCAGCGGCATCGAGGTCGTCGGCCCGATCGGGCAGATGCTCGGCGCGGACCACGTGGTGGCCACTCGTCTCGAGGTCAACGACGGGAAGTACACCGGCAAGATCCGCTTCTACGCCTACGCGGAGAACAAGGCCAAGGCGATGAAGGACCTGGCGCGCAAACGCGGCTACGACCTCGCCGCCAGCTACGCCTACAGCGACTCGGTGACCGACGTACCCATGCTCGAAGCCGTCGGCCACCCGCACGCGGTCAATCCCGACAAGGAGCTCCGCAAGGTCGCGCGCGAGAGGGACTGGCCGGTGCTCGTCTTCGAGCGGCCGGTCGCACTCGGCTCCCGGATGCCGCTGCCACCGGCGAAGCCCACGCTCGCCGCCGCCGCGATCGCCGGAGTGGCCGCCGTCGCCGTCGGCGTCTGGTGGCGGCACCGGAACGACCGGGCCTGACCACCTGCTCCGCACAAATGAGCGGCACCGGGGTCGATGACCACGATGCCGCTCTAACACACGATGTCCGGCTACCAGGCGTGCAAGACATCCAACTACTGCGCCGGGAGTGTCCCGGCCGCCAGCGCCCTCTGCGAAGGGTAGATCGCCGCGTGGGTACCGGATTCCGTGTGTTGGTCTGGAGTTGTTGTCTCCCTTTGTACGCCGGGCTCCCGCCGTTAACAAGCCTTGACTTTCCGTCCATTCGAGCGGACCGTGCACGGGCCGGCCGTTGCTTGACCACCATAGTCTGATCAGGTTGACCAACCGGCGTATTCTGGGCTCATGACCGCGATCACCGTGAATGTCCAAGAGGCCAAGACTCGGCTCTCCGAGCTGCTCAAGCGCGTCGAGAGCGGCCAGGCCGTGGTGATCGCGCGTGCCGGCAAACCCGTTGCAGAGCTTCGGCCCGCGCAACAGGTCGACCTCGTCTTCGGTGACTTCGACGTCGAAGTCGACAAGGCATTCTTCGAACCACTGCCGGAACAGGAACTGGGCGCGTGGGAGGCCAGCGCGTGAATCTGCTGGTCGACACCCACGTCCTGCTCTGGTTTGCAGCCGACAGCCGGCGACTGGGCAAAGCATCGCGAGGACTACTGTCTGCCGCCGACGACCGATTCGTCTCGGCAGCGTCGGCGTACGAGATCGCGTTGAAGACTCGCCTCGGGAGACTGCCCGGAGGGAAGACCGTGCTCGACGGCTGGCCCCGTCTGATGCGCAATCTGCAAGCCACAGAGCTACCACTGACGGTCGCGCACATGGCCCGCGCGGGGGAGCTCACCTGGGCCCATCGCGACCCCTTCGACCGGATGCTCGTGGCCCAGGCTCAGTTGGACGGTCTCGTCCTTCTCACCGACGATGTCGCCATCCGCGACTACGAGGATGTCCGCACGCGCTGGAAGTAGCCGGATCAGTCGAGCAGGGGGCTCGCCTCGGCACCCTTCGCGTAGGCCTCGGCGGCGTACCGAAGCCACGAGTGCAGGCCTCCGCGGCCACCCTGCTGGTAGGCACGCAGGTTGGACTCGTACTCGGGCCGCACCAGCAGATGCCCCCGCTCCGGTACGACGAGCGAGAACGGATCGACGCCCCGCGCGGCGATCACCAGGCGTTCGGCGGCACGCGCGACGATCCCGTTGTGCGAGGCGAAGGGTGCGACCGCGATCAGCTCGGCGTGCACCAGCGCGGACAGCACCAGTGCCGGCACCTTCGTGGCGAGCATCGTGTTCGAAAGCACCTGAAGGCGGTCCGCCGCCTCGGAGGACACCGGTCGGCCGAGTTGCTCGTCGTCGAGTTCGCCCTTGCCGGCAAGGGCATGCAGTCGCGCGAAGGCCTGCATCGGCGTCTGGCTGAGCACCGGCGCCAGGCCCAGCATCTCGGTGCTCACCCGCAACGCAGCTGCCGCGATCGCGTCGCCGGTGCCGTCCCGGACCTCGTCGAGCTCGCTGGTCGAGCCGTCGAGCACCGCACTCGCGTGAGCGCCGCGGAGCAGCGATTCGGCGGTCTGCTCCGGCGTCGTCTGGCGCAGGCCGCGATCGCGGAGCATGACGTCTATTCCGTCTCGCGTCGCCGCGAAAGCGGAGGGCACTCCTTCGAGGGAGAGCAGCCAGGCAAGCGGATCGACGTCGTTCTCGGGCACGCCGTGAAGGGTAATCCCCCACCGGCGCGATAGTTTTTCCACCTGATGAACGACGAGATCAAGCGCTATGCACTCTCCTTCGGCTCGGTCGCCGGTGCCTATGATCGCGCGCGTCCGTCGTACCCCGAAGAGGCCGCCGCCTGGCTGACCGGCGAGGGCCGTCTCAGCGTCCTCGAGCTCGGCGCCGGAACCGGTCTGCTCACCCAGATCCTGGTGGCGCAGGGCCACCGCGTGGTGGCGACAGATCCGTCGCCCGAGATGCTCGGACGCCTGCGCGAGCGAGTGGTCCCCTACTCCGTCGGAGTCTCCGGCGCCGAGGCGATCCCGGCACCGGACCGCTCCATCGACGTCGTCGTCTGCGCCCAGTCCTTCCACTGGTTCGACCACGAGCGCGCCCTCCCCGAGATCGCTCGCGTCCTTCGTCCGGGCGGCCATCTGGCGCTGGTCTGGAACCAGCGGGACGAGTCGATCCCGTGGGTACGCCGTCTCGGCGCGCTCATCGATCGCGAGGGGCACGACGAGGATCTGGTCGCACCGGTGCGCGCGTCGAGCCTCTTCGCCGAGGTGGAGGAGCAGAACTTCCGCTGCTGGCAGGACCTCCGCAAGGAGGGGCTCCTGGATCTCGTCCGCTCACGTTCCGCGGTGGCCATCCTCGACGAGGACGCCCGCACCGAGCGCCTCGCCCGGGTCGCGGAGATGTACGACGACCTCGGTCGCGGCCCGGCCGGCCTCCAGTTGCCCTACGTCACGCTCTGCTATCGCGCCCAGGTGATCCACCCGCCCGAGCCGCCACCGCAGCCCGAGGTCGAGATGACCGAGGACGGACCGGCCACGGTGACCGATGCCCGTCCCGCGGCTCCCGAGGCTCCGGAGCCGAAGCAGCCCGAGCCCCCCGAGGACCCCGGCCACCTCCTCATCGACTTCCGCTGACCCGGCTCGTGCCTGTGGACAGCCGTTTGTGAGATCGGCGCCGTGACTTCACCATCGGCGCATGGGGAATCTCGGAGATCTCGGGGAGTTGAGGCACCATGGTGGTCATGACGTCGATGGAGACAGGTTTGCCACGCGGAACGTCGCTGACGGCGTACGCGCTTGCGCACCTGATCGAGACGGGGCAGCTCGATGAATGGCCGGCGTACGAGCTCATCGACGGGGTGCTGAGCGAGATGCCCGGCCCGTCCCATGAGCACCAGTACGTGCAGGCGGCCCTTCTCAAGCGCTTCTTTCCTCTCGAGACCGGTGAGACGCGCGTCCTCGCCTCGCCCTTCGACATCCTGCGCGAGGACACCGTGGTGCAGCCGGACATCGTGGTCGTCCGTCGCCATGCACCGACAGGCAAGTATCTCGAGGAGATTCCGCTCCTGGTTGTAGAGATCCTCTCCCCGTCGACCGCCCTGCGTGACCTCAACACCAAGTTCAAACGCTACGAACGGGCCGGTGTCGCCTCCTACTGGGTCGTCGATCCGCTGACGCTGCGCTTCACCGCGTGGGAGCTGCTCGAGGGTCGCTACGCCGAGGTCGCCGACATCGGCCCCGGAGACGAGTGGACGTCCACCCAGCCCTTCGAGGTCACGATCCGGCCGTCCGAGCTGCTCGACTGATCGACTTCCACGGACGGGTGCGCGACACTTCGGGCTCGTGAAGGCACTGCTGCGTCGGCTCCCCGGCTTCCGTTGTCTCGTCCTGCTGCGGATGCTCGTGGAGGGCGGGGTACAGCGGGAGACCGCGGTCGCGAAGATCCTGCGGCCGGCCAATCTCTTCCAGCCCTTCACCACGACGGAGCCGGGGCGCTATCCCGGCGAATTCGCGTGCCTGCGCGAGGAGCTGAGTGAGGTCGCTCCGGACCGGCTGCAGCTCCTGTCCTTCGGTTGCGCCTCCGGCGACGAGATCGTCGATCTGCTCGGGGACTTCCCGCAGGCACGGATCACCGGCATCGACCTGAATCCACTCGCGCTTCGCAAGGCGCGACGCAAGGTCCGGGCGGCGGGCGGCGCCGACCGGGTGACGCTGGTGCGCACGGGAGACGCGTCGACGCAGGCCGAGGCGTCGTACGACGCCGTGCTGGTCTGCGCGGTGCTGCGCCACGGCGACCTGAACCACGCACCGGCCACGTGCGCCCCCGTGCTCCGGTTCGCGGACTTCGAGAAGGCCGTGACCGATCTCTGCCGGACGCTTCGTCCCGGCGGCCTGCTCCTGATCAGGCACGCCAACTTCCGCTTCGGCGACTGCGCCGCCGCGGCCGGCTTCGAGCCGGTGCGCACGGGCTTCGAGTCCCGCTCGGCGCAGGGCCTGACGCCGGTCTATGGGTCGGAGGACCAACTCCTCGACCCGTCTGCACGCGACGACGGCATCTACCGCAAGCTCGCCAGCGCCGGATAGTCCCACACGTTTGAGGCCTGTCTGGCGTCTGAATTGGCCTCAAACGTGTGGGACTATCCGGACGTGTGGCGACGGCACCTCGGTAGTCGAGCGGATCGAGCGACCTTCCGCGCGCTGCATACCGCCTCGATGATGTCGGCGGATCTGCGTGACGGGCTCAATGCCGACAGCGCCGCCCGGACCGCACGTCACGTGCGCGCCCTGCTGGACCCCCACCCGGTCGCGCTGACCGACACCGAGAGCTTCCTCGCCTGGGACGGTCCCGGCGAGGAGCACGCGGTCCACGCGGCGCGACTCGCCCTGGACTGCCTTGCCGATGGCGCCACCTCGGTCCACGACCACACCAGCTTCGCGTGCGGCCAGGTGCCCTGCCCGCTGCGCAAGGCGATCGTCACACCTCTGGTGGTCGACGACCGGGTCACCGGCACCCTCCAGGTGTACGTCGAGGTCGCCTCGGCCGGTGTCGTCCGGGCCACCGAGGAGGTCGCCCACTGGATGGCCGACCAGCTCGCCCTGGCCGAGATGGAGGCCGCGCGGACGCGGTTGATGGAGGCGGAGGTGCGAGCACTGCGGGCGCAGATCTCGCCGCACTTCATCTACAACGCGCTCAACGCGATCGCCTCGTTCGTGCGCACCGATCCCCCGAGGGCGCGCGAACTCCTGCTCGACTTCGCCGACTTCACCCGCTATTCCTTCCAGCGGCACGGCGAGTACACGACCCTCGAGGAGGAGCTGCGCAATATCGAGCGCTATCTCGTCCTCGAACAGGCCCGCTTCGGCGATCGCCTCGCCGTCACGGTGAAGATCGCGCCGGAGGTGCTGCCGGTCGCCGTACCCTTCCTGTCGCTCCAGCCCCTGGTGGAGAACGCGATCCGGCACGGCTTGGCCAACAAGGAGGGTCCCGGACGGGTGACGATCCTGGCCGCCAATCTCGACCGGGAGGCGATCATCACGGTCGAGGACGACGGCGTCGGCGAGGACCCGGAGCGGGTACGACGCGCGCTCGCGGGCGATCACAGCTCCGACGGCATCGGGCTCGGCAATGTCGACGCCCGGCTGCGGTCCGCCTTCGGCGACGACTACGGCCTGGTGATCGAGACCGCGCAGGGCGCCGGGACGAAGGTGACGGTGCGGGTCCCGAAGTTCGCACCCGGCGTACGGCCCTGAGTGCGGCGCTACGTCGCCGAGCGGGCATGCCGGAGGGCCCGCGCCGGTACGACGCGGGCCCTCCGATCTGATCGTGGCGTCAGCGGGTGTTGCGGGCGCCGGTGTTGGGTGCCTTCGGCAGCGGGTGCTTTGCCTGCGGCTTCTTCGCCTTCACCTTGGCCGTGGCCGGGGCCGACTCGAGCGGGGCACCCGACGGAGTCAGGGCCTGAGCCGTGGCGGTGTTGGTGATCTTGCCGCGCTTGAGGTCGGCACGCGTGACGCGGTAGACCGCCTTGCAGATCAGCACCTTCTGGGGAGCCAGTTCACCGTTCGGCAGCTTGGCGCACTTCGGCTTGAGGTGGCCCTTGCCGCTGAAGTCACCCTCGGCGATCCGGATCTTGTGCAGCGGGATGTTGCCCGTGTTGCGGACCCGGAAGGTGTAGGTGACCGGCTGACCGACGCGGGTGACCTTGGTGCGGTTCGCCTTCTTGGTCAGCGCCAGGCCGGGCTTGCCGGCCTGGAGGGCGGCAGCGGCCACGTTGTTGGCTTGGCTGCCGCGGTCGGTGACGGTCACCGTGTTGGTGACCGGAGCGGTGCCGGTGTAGGCCTTCTTGTAGGTGATCACAAGGGACTCACCGACGTTGAGCCCACGAACATCGGCTGCAGCGCCGATCGGGCGGGAGCACTCGAGGCTACCCGTGGTCATGACGGCGCCCGGGGCGACATCGCAGGTGACCTGCGGGTCGGTCTTGCTGCTCGAGGTGACCTTGACCAGCGTCGCACCGGCGGCGTTCGTGTCGGTGAGGCTCACGGTGTCACCGATGCCCATGGTCTGCGGGCCCACGTTCTTGACGGTGATCGTGAAGGTGACCGGCACGCCTGCCTCGAAGTGCTTGCTCGACGCCGTCTTCGTCACCGCCAGGTCGTAGTTGCAGGGCACCCAGTCGATCTCGGCGGTGCCATTGCGCTGAGCTCCGTCGGGCGCGAGGCCCTCGCCGGAGTTGTCGGCAGGCTTGATGAAGTTGGCACCATCGGCGTTCGTGAAGTAGCTGGAGCCACCGCCGCCGCCACCGCCGATGATCGCGCGGACCGGGTTGCCACCGGAGACATCGCCGTCGGTCGCGGCACCGCCACCAGCGCCGAAGTAGCCGGCGCCGCCACCGCCTCCCTGGTCAGCCCCGCCGGCGTCGACGCCGCCATTGCCACCATTGCGCGCAGCACCGGCCACGCCGTCGTACGCCGGAAGAGTCGGGTGTGCGCCGGCCGCTCCGGGGGCATTGGTGTCACCGGCACCGCCGCCGCCGGGACCTCCGCTGAAGAGGTACTGGCCCGGGTTGGCCGGGTCCGGAGTAGCAATGCTGTCGATGTCGGTGCCGTTGGCACCCTCCTGGCCTGCCCAGGCGCCGACACCATCGACGACGCCCGCGTGGCCGCCGCCGCCGGCGTTGGGGTTGTGGCCGCCGCCCGAACCGCCGCCACCACCGGCGAGGGCGATCAGGTCACCATTGAGCAGGAAGCTGGTGTAGCCGCCGCCACCACCACCGGCGTGCGTGCCGGCGCCGCCGTTGCCACCGTGGTCGGCGGTCTGCGGGTCACTGCCCGAGGCGCCGCCGAGGCCACCGTTCGTGCCGCCCTTGCCGACGACGCCGCTGAGCACGTCACCGGGCGAGAACGGGATGCTGAAGCGGATTCGGCCGCCCTGACCGCCACCGACC
>JASLCW010000332.1 GCA_030151765.1 Marmoricola sp. | reverse complement strand
CGAGATGGACTACCTGCGCGAGGGCATCGGCCTCCGCGGGTATGCCCAGCGCGACCCGCTGGTGGAGTACCAGCGCGAGGGCTTCGACATGTTCGCCGCGATGAAGGACGCGATCCGTGAGGAGACGGTCGGCTTCCTCTTCCATCTCGAGGTGGAGTTCGAGGAGGAGACCGAGGACGACGGCGAGCTGATCAGCTCCGAGTCTGCGGCCGCCACCGCCCTGCACGCGCGTGGCCTCAATGCTCCGTCGGCACCGGCCAATCTCACCTATTCGGCACCGTCGGAGGACGGCGACGCCGAGGTGAAGGCCTCGCCGGCCGGTAACGCCGACGACCCCTACGCCGGCATCAGCCGCAATGCCAAGTGCCCGTGCGGCTCCGGCAAGAAGTACAAGCAGTGCCACGGCGCCCCGGGCGGACCCACCGGTCTGACCACGCGCGTCTCCGGCTGATTGCCTGAGTCACACCTGTCCCAGGATTCCCATGTGATCCATCGAAGCTGGCGCTTCGCACAAGATGCATCGCGTGTGGAGCACCAGATCCTCGTGTGATGCGTGGGGGTGACCGTCGAGTTCGCCCCAGGTGTCCCGTGGGTCACCTGGATATCAGGAGTGACCGAGGATCATGCGTTTTCGCCGTAGAACATGCGGAATAACGGTTGACCTGGGGCGAATCTGACTGATCGTGGTCGTTCACCCGAACTGCAGCGCCACACAGAGCCAGGCACCCTGTCGCCAGACCAGCTTCCCGGCGATCGCCCGGGAGCGGCGGCCGTGGCTGACGTGGATGCTGAACTCGGCGACGGCGGGTGCGGGGCAGGCGACGTGGATGCTGCGGATACGGGGGCGGATCCGGTGCACCCGCTGGTCGGGGCCGGCGACGCGGGCGAGGGCATGCCCGCGCCGGATCAGGTCGTCGTAGACCGGGGGAGTCGTGCAGTGCAGCAGCTGCGCCGGACCGCGGTCACCGCCGATCACCTCGATGATGGCCGCGCAGAAGCGCAGCGTGAACCGGCGTAGCTCGTCCTCGGTGGGCTCGGGTGCGTCCGCCGACTGCATCACGAAGGCGTAGTCGTCGGTGCCCTCGTCGGGATCGAAGGCCAGCGCGAGCGTGCCGTGGGTCTGGTGCAGTACGGTCGCCGAGGCGGCCGGTGGCCGGATCCGGGTGACCCGGGCGATGCCGGGGATGGTCGCCATCGCGCTGGTCGGCTCGCGCATCACGCCGCCCCGGGATCGCGGTCGTCGGCGACGAGGCGCTGGCCGGGCCGGATCAGGTCGGCGTCGGGTCCGATCAGGTCCCGGTTGGCCCGGTGCAGTCGACCGACGCGTCGTGCCGTGACGCCGGCGGGCTCGCCGGGATGCCGGCGTACGACGATCGACCACAGCGAGTCTCCGGGCCGCACGACGATGTGCGAGGTCAGGCCGCCCGACGGACGACCGAGGCTGGGCAGTGTGGCCGGAGACGCGGCTCCGGCCGGGAGCGTTCCGAGGGTGGCCGCGCCGAGGCCGCACAGCGCGGCGACGACCGGACGCCAGGAACGGGGGCAGGGGAGTCGGCCGAGGCGGCGCCCGGTGACCTGGGCGCGCAGCACGGCCGCCAGCACCAGCGTCGACCAGCCGCCGGCGAGGAGCAGCGACCATCGGGCGAGGTACTCCAGGAGTCCGCCGAGTCCACCGGCCGGCGGTGGCCGCAGCCCGGCGCCGGTGAGGGCGAGGGCGGCCACCACGGTGAGAGCCGTGCTGCCGAGTGCCAGTGTGAGCGTGCGTGCGAGCGAACCGACCCCGAGATGACGCATGATCCAACCTTTTCATTTGCTTTCATTTGAGACGAAGTGCGTCGAGTAAAGATCGCTTGCTGTCTCCTGTCAACGAATGATCCACAGGTCGTGTCGATGCGTTTGCGCTCGTGACAGTCGGGGTATCCGAGGGTTCATGGCATCGCTCGGGGATCCCGGTCCGTGGCCGGACCCTGCGCGGGCGCTGCTCGAGGATCTCGAGCAGCAGGCGACCGGGCTGGCCCTCGAGGAGCGTGACGAGGCGGTCCGCGAACTCGCCGCGGCCGCCTATGCGGAGGTCTCCCTGGCCGCCCGGCTGCACGCCGCCGTCGGCGCCCGGATCAGGCTCCGGCTGGCCGGCGGCTGGCCGGTCGCCGGGGTGGTGGAACGAGTGGGCTCCGATCTCGCCGAGATCGGCGTGGGGCCCGATTCGGTGTGGCTGGTGCGCATGGCCGCGATCCGCGCGGTCGAGGGCCTGTCCGAGCGGGCCCGGCCGGCGTCCGCGCTCCCCGTCACGGCCCGGTTGGGGATCGGGTCCGCGCTACGCCGCCTGGCCGGTACGCCGTGCGCCGTCCACGATGTCGACGGCGTGGTCGTCACCGGCACCCCGAGCAGGGTGGGGGCCGACTTCGTCGAACTCGCTCCGACCGCGGGTTCGCCGGGCGCAGGCGTCGTACCCCTGGACGCGATCGCGGCGGTCAGGACGTGGCGATGAGTACCCCGGATCCGCGCTCAGTCGGCGGTGGCGTTCTCGGCATCGTCCGCCCCGTCGGTGAAGGGGTGTTCGGCGACGAAGCGCTCCGACTCGGCATAGAGCCGTTCGATGTAGGCCTCGAGCTCGGTGGCCTCGACGCGCCACTGTCCGCGGCCGCCGATCTTCACGGCGCGCAGGTCGCCGCGGCGTACGAGCGCATAGGTCTGCGAGCCGGAGATGTTGAGGATCTCCGCGACGTCCGCCAGCTGCAGGAATCGCGGGCCCGGGGTCGGGCCGGTCTCTCTGGTCACAGGAGCCACTGTGCCACCGATGACCGCTGCTTGCGAATGGATGCCTCCGGAGGGGGACGATCCGATGCCGTCTGACCAACCGACTCGAGGTGCGGTGGCCCCGGCCCGCCGGCTGCGGCCGCCGGGCCTGCGCGATCCACGACTGATCCTCGGTGTCGTCGTGATGGCGCTCTCCGTCCTGACCGGTGCGCTCCTCATCGGCGACCACGATCGGGTGCACACCGCGCTGGTGCTGCGCCACGACATCCGCGCCGGCGAATCGGTGGGGCCCGGCGACGTGCGGAGGGTCCGGGTCGATCTCTCCGGTGCGGCGGGGAGTCGCTACTTCCTCGACGGAGCGGGCCCGTCGCCCGGGCGTCGCGCCGACCGCGAGATGGCAGCCGGTGAGCTGCTGCCGCGTTCGGCCGTCTCCGCCGGCACGGATTCGGCGCTCACCCAGCTTCCCCTGAGCGTGGCCGCCGACGACCTGCCGGCCGGTGTCCGGGTCGGTTCGACGGTGGACGTCTGGGTGCTGCCCGAGGGGGTGCGTGCGCAGGCCGAACCGCGCGCCCAGCTGGTTCTCGGCGAGGTCCCGGTGATGCGCATCGGAGGCGGCGGCAGCGCGCTGGCGCCGGAGTCGACCCGTCAGGTGATCGTCGGGGTCTCCGCATCCGGCGAGGGTCGGCAGCGGGTGGTGGCGAGCGCTCTCGGACGAGCCGCCTCGGGTCGTGTGCTGATCACCAGCAGGGGTTGAGATGCCCTCCCGGTCGGGCGCCACACCGTGCGTGCTGGTGGCGGCCGCACGAGCGGCCTGGGAGCCGGCGGTGCTGGATGCACTGACGTCGGCGGGCATGGTCGTCCTGCGCCGCTGCGTCGATCTCGACGACCTGCTGGCCCTCGCCCTGCAGGGCCAGGCCGAGGCCGCGGTCGTCTCGGCCTCGCTGGGCGGCCTCGACGCCGATGCGGTACGCCGCCTCGACGACGCCGGTGTGGCGATCCTCGCGGTGTCCGACGGGTCGGCGGGTGCCTCTCACCATGATCGGATGCACCGCCTCGGCGTCGTACTGGTCGCGCCGGAGGAGGCGGCCGACCGACTCGGCGACCTTCTCGCGGCCGGCCCGGACACCGTGCCGGTGCCCGCCGACGACCGGCCGGCACATCGCGGGGAAGCCGCGGGCGGTCGTTCCGTGGCGGTGTGGGGGCCTACCGGTGCGCCGGGGCGCAGCACCGTGGCGATGGCGCTGGCTGCCGAACGCGCGACGGTCTCGCGGGTGGTGCTGTGCGATGCCGATCCCTATGGCGGCACGCTGGCCCAGCATCTGGGCGTCGTCGAGGACGTGTCGGGCCTCTTAGCCGTCGCCCGCCTCGCCAACGAGGCAGCCCTCGACCACGCCGGCCTAGCGGCATCGCTGCGCCGGGTCGCGCCCGGGCTGGACCTCCTCACCGGCCTGCCCCGGCCGGAACGCTGGCGCGAGGTTCGTGAGGGCGTCGTTTCGGCGCTCGTCCAGCTGGCCCGGGCGGAGGCCGATCCCGTGGTGGACTGCGGCTTCTCGATCGAGGAAGGCTCCGAACAGGCCGGTGTGCCGCGCAATGTCGCCACCCTCGAGGCGCTGGCGGCGGCCGACGCGATCGTCGTGGTGGGCTCGGCGGAGCCGGCCGGGCTGACCCGGCTGGCTCGCTCGCTGGTGGCCCTGACGGAGGTGGTCCCGGAGCCTCCCGCGGTCGTGGTGGTGAACCGCATGCGCGACTCGCTCGGATGGCGGGGGTCCGATGTCACCGCGATGATCGAGGGCTTCGCACCCGGCGTACCCGTGCGCTTCTGGCCCGAGGAGCGGGCCGTGCTCGATCGCGCGATGATCTCCGGCAGGTCGCTCGCCGAACTCGGCGAGCATCCGCTGCGTGCGTGCGCTCGCGACCTCGCCGACCTCGTCTTCGCCAACTAGTCGGGGGTCAGCTGCCGAAGAGGAGCCAGAGACCGGCGGTCGTGTAGCAGATCATCAGCACGAGCATCGCGATCTGCCCGCTCACCTTGCGTCGCTCGGGCAGGACGGCCAGCGCCCGGTCGTGGGCGGCGACGATACCGACGACGTGGCCGGTGACGACGGCGAGCACCTTCGTCGTCGCCAGGAAGGTCGGGTGGGCGCTCAGCCACAGGTTGGGGGACAGGCCGGCGGTCCCGAGGATGTTGGCGCCGGTCTCCATCGGGTCGCTGAGCCGGGCGATCGTCGACTGCCCCTGCTCGACGAAGTAGCTGAGGTAGTGCGCCACCATGTAGCCGACCACGATCGGTACCACCGAGTGCGCGAAGAGGTCGGGCAGCAGCCGCCGGGGCACGTCGGGCCGGGCCGGTGTGGCCATCGCTGCCAGGGCGAAGGTCAACGCGACGACGCCGCAGAAGACCACCAGGGCAAGGCTGTTGATCAGGACCGGGTCCGGGCCCAGGCCCTCGACGAAGTTCACCCAGGTGAGGGAGTCCTTGTAGGAGTCGAAGGCGGTCGAACCGAAGAGCACCGCGACGACCGCGACGAGTCCGGTTCGGACCGGCAGCCGGGCCAGGTTGGCCAGCGGACTCCGTACGACGAGCCGGCCGTCGTCGTCGCGGCCCCAGACCGAGAGCCCGGCGAGCAGGTTCGAGTAGACCTCGAACGGATCGGCCCGCTCGAACCACACATCGCCGAAGAGCGTGGCGCCGAGCAGCATGATCACCAGGTACGCCGCCAGCCAGATCTGCACGGTCGGCAGATCGACCTGGTCGGGATTGACCAGTTCCTGCCAGACGAAGGCGATCAGGCCGAGCGCAGCCGGCCAGTAGCCGAGTTTCTCGGGGTACTGCCACAGCCCGCGATCGACGCGTCCGCGGATGAGCCGGCCCAGCGCCAGGTCGATGGTGCGAGCGGGCGAGAGTGCCCGGGCGACCCGTCCGAAGAGCAGCGAGGCCGGGATGACGCCCACCCAGACGAGGACGTAGAAGACGCCCAGCGCCGGGTTGGTGTTGAGATTGGGGCCGGCCACCAGCGTCCAGGTGACATAGCCGAAGAAGAGCAGGCCCAGCACCCGCACGACGGTCGCGAAGGCCGCGCCGTCGAGGACCCGCTCGACCGTCGGAGGCAGCCGTCGCCCCGCCGAGGCGCGCGGGCCGTCGGTGTACCGGGGCTGTCGCCAGGCGATCGCCAGCATGGTGAACGAGGCGAGCAGGGCGATGCCGCCGGCGGCGATGGCGAGCGGTGCCGGGACCGGGAGGTCCTTCGCCCCACCCAGCCCGTGAAGCAAAATCACCGGACTTGAAGCTGGACGATCAGCTTGTCCAGCGTGTGGCTCTCCACGTCGATGACACCGGGGGTCTTGAAGGTCAGCGTCGCCGCGGACGTGCCCGGCTTGTAGGTGATCATGTGCTCGGGTGTGCTGTGCACGTGGATCTCGCCGGCATCGGTGGCGGTGATCACGAAGGTCACCGGCTGGCCGACCTTGGCGTCGACCTGGGTGCCCGACGGGCTCACCGAGTTCGCGGTCACGTCGACCTTGACGACGGTGCCGGCCGGGGAGGCGTCCGCGGGCGTGGGCGACGCGGCGACGGCGGCGCCCTCCTTCGGCCCGGTGCTGTTGCCGGAGGAACCGCAACCGGTGACCAGGACGGCCAGGGGCAGGGCGAGCGCGCCGAGGCGTACGGCAAACGTGTTCAAGATCAAGTACCTCCTGCGCGGGACGCGGCGTCGGGGGAGTCAGGCCTCTGACAGAATCTCATGCAGGTGGTTGCGCCCGGTGGATGGAGACGAGATGACCCAGCGATTGCGCGCCAGTGACCTTGCGGTCCTGGCCCAGGAGTCACCCCAGACGCCGATGCACAACATCACGGTCGAGATCTTCGACCCGCGTGACTCCGGCCTCGACTACGACATGCTGTTGGCGCACATCCTCGACCGGATCGCCTTCGTGCCCCGCTATCGCCAGCGCGTACGACGGGTCCCCGGCCACCTCGCCAATCCGGTGTGGGTCGACGACGACGAGTTCGACATCGCCTATCACGTACGCCGTTCCGCGCTGCCGCCTCCAGGGGATCTCGAGCACCTGCGCGAACTCGCCGCGCGGATCGCCTCACGCCGGCTCGACCCCTCTCGTCCGTTGTGGGAGGTCTATTTCGTCGAGGGCCTCGAGGGCGGTCGGGTCGCGCTGCTGTCGAAGTCGCACGAGATCCTGGTCGACGGCATCTCCACCGTGGATCTCGGTCAGGTGCTGCTCGACGTCGACACCGAGCCGCGACCCGTCGTACACGAGGATTGGGACCCGCGGCCGCAGCCGACGCCGGGCCGGCTGCTGGCCGAGGCCGTACTCGACACCGCGAGCCATCCGGCGCTGGCGCTGGGCACCGCGCGCACCGCGGTCGGCTCGGTGGGACGCGTCGCCGAGTCGGCGCTGGACCGGGTCAGTGACATCGCGGGTGCACTGACCAATCGCAACAACACGCCCCGGTCGACCTTCAACATCGAGCCCTCGGCGCAGCGCCGCGTGCTCGCCGTACGCACCTCGCTGAAGCAGTACCGCAAGATCCGCCGGGCCCACGGCGGCACCGTCAACGACGTCATCCTGGCAACCCTGACCGGAGGGCTGCGGACCTGGCTGATGACGCGCGGCGAGCCGGTCCGCTCGGGACGCAAGGTGCGTGCACTGGTGCCGATGAGCGTCATCGACGAGGAACTGGAGCCGACCTCCCTCGGCTCGCAGGTGACCGGACATCTGTTGGACCTGCCGATCGGCGAGGCCTCCCCGGTCGTCCGGCTGCACCAGGTCTCCTATGCGCTGCGGGCGCACTCGGAGACGGGCAAGGCCGTTGCCGCCGACAAGATCGCCGGGGTCGCCGGTTTCGCGCCGACCACCTTCCACGCGCTCGGCGCCCGCCTTGCCGCGCAGGACGACCACAACGCCAACGTGGTCATCACCAATGTCCCCGGCCCGCAGTTCCCGATGTTCCTGGCCGGAGCCGAGATGATCGAGACCTATCCGGTGCCGCCGCTGCACCCGGGATTCGGCCTCGCCATCGGGGTCACGTCCTACGACGGCGGCGTCTACTACGGCATCACCGCGGACCGTGACGCCCTGCCGGACATCGACGTACTCGGCCAGTGCGTGGTGGAGTCACTCGACGAACTCGTCGACAGCGCCAGCGACACCCGGCTCCGCGCCCGGCGGGGCCGCAAGAAGCAGGCCGCCGATGACTAGGGTGTACCTGCCGCTCACGCTCGACGGCCTCGCGGAGGTCGTCGAGGCGGGTGTCGCCGGGGCGGAGCTCGAGCGTTTCGTGGCGGCCGACGATGCCGAGGAGAGCGAGTATCTGGCGCTCATGTCCGCCGCCGATGCCTCGACCGCGATGGGCTCCCGGCGGCGGGTGGTGCTGGTGGCCGAGGTGGACGACGAGGACGCCGCCGCGCCGCGTCGTACCTGGACGGCCGTGCATGTCGACGCCGGCGAGGACCACGACGAGGACGACGAGCCGGGCTGGTTCGGGATTCAGGAGTTGGGCTCGATCCTCGGTTGAGGTTCGTGTGGCAACATCGGCGGCATGGACGCGATCACCCTGCCGCCGACCCCTGTGAACGAGCCGAATCTGACCTACGCGCCGGGCAGTCCGGAGCGGGCGGCGCTGGTCGTGGAGTTGAAAAGCCTGCAGGGTAGGCAGATCTCGTTGCCGGCCACGATCGGCGGCCGTCGCCGGATGGGTGGTGGTGCCGAGTTCGCGGTGAGGCAGCCGCATGCGCACGAGAAGGTGCTCGGCGTCCTCAAGAACTCGACGAAGGCGGACGCGCAGGCTGCCGTACGGGCGGCGGCGAAGGCGGCACCTGCCTGGCGGGCACTGCCGTACGACGAGCGCGCGGCGATCTTCCTCAAGGCCGCCGATCTGCTGGCCGGGCCGTGGCGCGCGAAGCTCAACGCCGCGACCATGCTGGGGCAGTCGAAGACCGCCTTCCAGGCCGAGATCGACGCGGCGTGCGAGCTGATCGACTTCTGGCGCTTCAATGTCTCCTTCGGCGCGCAACTGCTGACCGAGCAGCCGATCGCCAACAGCGCCGGCATCTGGAATCGCACCGATCACCGGCCCCTGGAGGGCTTCGTCTACGCGATCACGCCCTTCAACTTCACCGCCATCGCGGGCAATCTGCCGACGGCGCCGGCGCTGATGGGCAACACGGTGATCTGGAAGCCCTCGCCGACACAGCAGTTCGCGGCGCACTTCACGATGCGGTTGCTGGAGGAGGCGGGCCTGCCGCCGGGCGTGATCAACATGCTCCCCGGTGACGGCCTGGAGGTCTCCGAGGTGGTGATGTCCCATCCGGATCTGGCGGGCATCCACTTCACCGGTTCGACCAGGACCTTCCAGCACCTGTGGGGCGAGATCGGCGCCAACATCGGCGGCTACCGCTCCTATCCGCGGATCGTGGGGGAGACCGGGGGCAAGGACTTCGTCCTGGCGCACTCCTCGGCCGATGTCGACGTACTGCGGACGGCGTTGATCCGCGGTGCCTTCGAGTACCAGGGGCAGAAGTGTTCGGCGGCCTCGCGTGCCTATGTGCCCAGGTCACTGTGGAAGCGCATGCGGGACGACCTGATCGAGCAGACCGACGCGCTGTCGATGGGCGATGTCAACGACCTGTCGAATTTCATGGGTGCGGTGATCGACGATCGTGCCTTCGACAAGCACAAGAGGGCGATCGCCCGCGCCAAGAGGTCCGCGAGGCTGCGGGTGCTGGCCGGCGGTCAGACCGACTCGTCGGTGGGCTGGTTCGTGCGGCCCACGATCATCGAGTCCACCGACCCGACCGACGAGATCTTCACGACCGAGTACTTCGG
>JASLCW010000311.1 GCA_030151765.1 Marmoricola sp. | reverse complement strand
ACTCCTGGAACATCTGGATGTGGTGGGTCTCCTCGGTGAGCTCGTGCATGAAATAGCGGAACTCGGGATTGCCATTGCCCACGCGCATCAGGAATTGGGTGCCGCCGAGGAGCAGCAACTGCTCGAACTGCGAGCCGGTCTTCATCATCGCGGTCAGTCGATGACGGCCGACCCTGATCTGCTCCTCGCGCGAAAGGGATTGGTACCACGGGTGTGCGCCGATCGGGTCGATCGCCGGCAGGATCCACCGGGGGTCGTCGGGGGACGTGGCGAATGCAGGGTCGTCCCAGGGTACGTCGATGAAGGCATTGAAGTAGCGGGTGACCGAGGCTTCGGACAGGGTTCGAAGCGTCTGCTCGTACGTCGGCTCGTCCGGTGCGATGGGCTCTTGGCGGTTCGGCGTCATCGTCATGGCTACCTCACGAATGGCTTGGCAAGTGTTCCGGGTTACATGTTACACCGGGTAACAGATAATCCTGAACACATCGCCGTCAACTGCAGGGGCGGTAGCCGATGCTCGCGCTCAGGATGCCGCCCTTCTTGCGCGTGGCCGTCACGGTCAAGCGGGCCGGCTGGTCGTCGGCGACCCGGATCGTGGCGGCGCGTCCGCGGGTGACGCCCGTGCCCTTGAAGGTCGTCGCCGTCAGGCCGTTCAGGGCGAATGCGACCCGGCGCAGCGGCTTGAGGCGCTTTGCATTCGTCGTCAGTGCGGGCGCGATGTTGTGCGCGGCGCAGTTGCGACCCGCGGGGAAGGTGACCAGCCGGGTGGCGGTCCCGGTGGCCGGTGCGGTGGCGGTACCGGGCACGGCGAAGCTGATCTGCGCGGTGCCGGAGCCCGACACGGCGCCGGACGACTTCGTCCCCGACATCACGACATCGCCTTCGAGGTAGCCCTCGTATCGCCCGGCGGGCAGGTAGGTGGAGGTCGCTCCGGAGCCGTTGAGCTTGCGGCCGTAGAGATCGACGTACTGGTCGTAGTCGTCGACGCTGCCGATGTACATGTCGGTGTACGTCGACCGCGTGGCCTTGTAGCTGAGCGTGACGAGAAGGGGTCGTGTGATCGCGAAGCTGAACTCGGTGCGCGCGCCTGAGGACGGGTTCATCGAGCAGGCGAACTCGGGACGGTTGACCTTGATCGAAGCCGAGCCGGAGTAGGTGAGCGTGAGCTTGTCGGGAAGCCCGGACCGGCTGCTGGCGGTGGCCGTGCTCGTCGACTCGGCAGTGACGGTCGCCGACTCGGTGTCGTCGGTGTGGCTGATCCACTGTTGCGTCGTGGTGGCCGCGCGGGTGAGCCTGCCGTTCTCGGGCAGCGAGGCGTCTGCAGGGACAGCCGTCGTGTTCGAGATCCGGTCACACGCCGAATCCGGCCAATGGCCGGTCGCGGCGGTCTGCGAGAACGTGAGGTTGGTGAAGGCTGCCGTCGCCGAGGCCGAAGGGGCGGCCGTGGCGAGCGTGGCACCGGTGATGGCGATCGCGGCGATCGCGGTGGTCATGCGCTGGGCTCGGCGGATCACGAGGGTCCTTTCGTCGTACCTGGTCGGCCGAGCCTAGGGAGTGTCGATGAGCGGGCGTTAGTTGTTTTCGGGTACGACGTGCAGGTCGACGCCTTCCGCGAGCCGATAGGGCTGCGTGCCGATCAGCGCCCCGAGGACACGACGCAGGCGTGAGACCTCCGCGCGGATGGTCACGACGTGGTCGGCATCGCCGTACATGCGGGCGCTGAGGGCGGCCGCGCCGACGCCCTGGGGGCCGGCGGCGGCCAACAGTTCGAGGAGTTCGGCATGGCGCCTCGTCAGGGGGGTCCGCCAGGGTTCGCCGTCGCGGAGCACCTCGAGCCATGGATCCGGGCCCGGATGCAAGCGGGCGTGCACGGTCGTGGCCGCCTCGCGCGGACGCACCAGCCAGCCGTCGCCGAGGCGTTCGGGCAGGCACAGTCCCATGCCGGGCACGGCGACCGCTCGGTCGGATCGGGGCGCCTCGATCCGGTCCCGCGCGCAGATGCCGGACTGGTGGGCGACCCAGCCGTGGTCGTCGACGACCAGCAAGGGACCACTGGTGGCGCTCACCACCGACTCGGTGGATCGGCGCAGCCGCTCGAGGCGTTCGCGATGGTGCCGCCACAGGGACTCCTCGGCGAGCCGGACTGCACTCTCGACGAGCGCACCGATCGCCGGATGCAGCGTCAATGCGGGCCCGCTGACATCCACCACTCCGAGCAGCGAGCCGTCACGCGGATCGTGGATGGGTGCCGCGGTGCAGTACCAGGGATGCTGTTGGCTCTCGAAGTGCTCGGCGGAGAAGAGTTGTACTGGTGCCGCCTCGGCAAGAGCCGTCCCGATCGCGTTGGTGCCGACGACTTCCTCGGTCCAGACCATTCCCTCGATGAAGCCGAGCCGGTCGGCGATCAGCTGCACCCGCGCCGAGCCCTCCCGCCAGAGCACCACGCCGTCCGCGTCGCAGACGACCATCAGGAAATGCGAGGCATCTGCCACGCTGGTCAGGATGCGTCGGAGTTCGTCGATCACGAGGGACAGTCGCGAGGTACGCCGGCGGCGGACCAGTTCCTCGGAACTCATCGGGTGCCGGAGGTTCACGTGGTCGGCCACCAGGCCGAATTGCATCACCCGGGACCACGACCGGGCGACGAGTGGGCGCGGCCGCTGCGGAGGTGCACTGCCGCTGAGGACCGCGTCGTGAATCCGGATCAGCTCGCGGGCGCGCAGGGAGAGGTCACTGCCGGGGGCGATCGCCCCGAAGGCCCCGCTGGCTGCCATGGCGGCTCCTCCCTGCGTCTGTGGTCCACCGTACGACGGCAGGTGTGATCTGGGCCACGATGCAATGCGATGCAACCCTGTCGGTCGGGTGGCGGCAGGGGTTCTCCTGTCGCCATGACCCAGACCGAAGAGAGGCCGACCGCCCAGCAGTCGGCGAACGAACGTGCCGAGGCGTGGCTGCAGCAGTTCGAGGAGGCCCTGCGCGCGCGAGACATCGCCGGTGCCACCGCGATGTTCGCAACCACCAGCTATTGGCGCGATCTCATCGCCTTCACGTGGAATCTCAAGACCGTGGAGGGCCGCGACGGTGTCGCCGACCTGCTCGGTCACAACCTGGACCGGGTCGACCCGGGTGGCTTCGGCCTCACCGAGCCGGCGACCGAAGACGGCGGCGTCGTGACCGCATGGTTCGGCTTCGAGACGGGTGTCGGTCGCGGCACGGGACTGGTCCGTCTGGTCGAGGAGGACGGTGCTGACCGTGCCTGGACCTTCCTCACCGCGATGCAGGAGCTCAAGGGCCACGAGGAGCCGCGCGGCGTACGCCGCCCCATGGGCGCCCAACACGGGGCCGACCCGAATCGCCAGTCCTGGAAGGAGAAGCGCGAGGCGGAGGCCGCCGCACTCGGTGTCACCTCGCAGCCCTATGTGCTCGTCATCGGCGGCGGCCAAGGTGGCATCGCCCTCGGTGCACGGCTGCGCCAGCTCGGAGTGCCCGCACTTGTGATCGACAAGCACCCGCGGCCGGGCGACCAGTGGCGCAATCGCTACAAGTCGCTGTGCCTGCACGACCCGGTCTGGTACGACCACCTGCCCTATCTGAAGTTCCCCGACAACTGGCCGGTCTTCGCGCCGAAGGACAAGATCGGCGACTGGCTCGAGTCCTATGTGAAGACGATGGAGGTGCCCTACTGGTCGGAGACGATCGCCACCTCCGCGTCGTACGACGAGACGACGGGAGAGTGGGCGGTCGAGATCGAGCGCGCCGGGCGGCCGACGACGCTGCATCCCAAGCAGCTCGTGCTCGCGACCGGGATGTCCGGCAAGCCCAACCTGCCCTCCTTCCCGGGCCAGGAGGTCTTCCGCGGTGACCAGCACCACTCCTCGGCACACCCGGGACCTGACGCGTATGCGGGCAAGAAGTGCGTGGTCATCGGCTCCAACAACAGCAGCTTCGACATCTGTGGCGCGCTCTGGGAGAACGGCGCCGACGTGACGATGGTGCAGCGGTCGAGCACGCACATCGTGAAGAGCGGCTCGCTGATGGAGATCGGCCTGGGCGACCTCTACTCCGAGCGCGCCGTCGCCGCCGGGGTCACGACGGAGAAGGCGGACCTGATCTTCGCCTCCCTGCCCTACCGGATCATGCATGAGTTCCAGATCCCGGCCTACGAGGCGATGGCGGAGCGGGACGCGGACTTCTACGCGCGGCTGGAGAAGGCCGGCTTCTGGCACGACTGGGGCGATGACGGTTCGGGCCTGTTCATGAAGTACCTGCGGCGTGGCTCCGGCTATTACATCGACGTCGGCGCCGCCGAACTCGTCGCGAACGGCGACGTGAAGCTGGCGCACGGCGATGTCGCCCGGTTGACCGAGGACGCCGTCGTACTCGAGGACGGTACGGAACTGCCCGCGGATCTCGTCGTCTACGCCACCGGCTACGGCTCGATGAACGGTTGGGCCGCGGACCTGATCTCACAGGAGGTCGCGGACAGGGTCGGCAAGTGCTGGGGCCTCGGCTCGGACACCACCAAGGACCCCGGACCGTGGGAGGGCGAGCAGCGCAACATGTGGAAGCCGACGCAGCAGGAGGCGCTCTGGTTCCACGGGGGCAACCTGCACCAGTCGCGGCACTACTCCCTCTACCTCGCCCTTCAGCTCAAGGCGCGGCACGAGGGCATCCCGACGCCCGTCTACGGGCTCCAGGAGGTCCACCACCTCGGCTGAGCCGGGTCGCCGGCTCGTGGCGGCGGGGATGCGGAGAGTCCTTCGACCGGCTATCGTTGACGCGTCAATCAACGTGTATCTACCTCGCGCCTCGCGCGCAAAGGCGGCACCCGACCGTCCCGCCAGGAGGTATGCACGATGAGTGCGGTCACGTCGACGGCCACGCCCGCTCCGCCCGAGCCGGCTCCGCGACAGGTACCCAGTCTTGTCGCGGCGACCGGACGCAGCTATTTCCCGATCGCCCTCGTCGCCCGGTTGCCCTTCGCGATGATGGTGGTCGGTGTCCTCACCCTGGTCGTCTCCGCGCGCGAGTCGATGACGCTGGCCGGACTCAACTCGGCCATGGTGGGCGTCGGCTCGGCCGTCTTCGGCCCCGCGATCGGTGCCGCCGTCGATCGACGCGGGCAGCGGCCGGTGCTGTTGGTGACCGGCGCCATCAATGCCCTCGCGCTGCTGGCGATGAGCATCGTCGTCTTCAGCCCGCTGCCGGACCTCGCCGTACTCGCGGTCGCCTTCGTGATCGGCGCGACCGCGCCCCAGGTCTCGCCGCTCTCCCGCAGCCGCCTCGTGGGGATCATCGGACGACGGATGCCGGCCGGGCGTCGCGAGCGCGCCCTCAACGGCACGATGGCCTACGAGTCGGCGGCCGACGAGATCATCTTCATCGTCGGCCCCTTCCTCGTGGGTGTGCTGGCCACGACGATGAACCCGGTCGCTCCGGTGGTAGGGGCCGCCGTACTCACCGCGGTCTTCGTCGGCGCCTTCGCCCTGCACCGGACGGCGGCCGCGGTGGATCGTCCGGCGGGCGGCCACGCCGAGGCGGCGCCGGCGCGTGAGCTGTGGCAGCCGCGGCTGGTCACGGTGCTGCTCGGCGTCCTCGGCATGGGCCTCTACTTCGGTACGACGCTCACCGGCCTGACCGCCTTCATGGACGATCGCGGCCTGGCCGCCCGCGCCGGCCTCGTCTACGGCGTCATGGGTGTCGGCTCGGCCTTCCTGGCGCTCGGCGTGGCCTTCTTCCCGGAGTCCTTCACCCGACAGGCCCGCTGGATCGTCTTCGGTGCCGTCCTCCTCGGCGGTACGGCGCTCTTCCCGTGGGTGTCCTCGGTCCCGGCGATGTGTGTCGCTCTCTTCATCACCGGCATCGGCATCGGCCCGACGCTGGTGACGCACTACAGCCTGGGCTCGATGCGCAGTCCGATCGGCCGTTCCGCCACGGTGATGACGATGCTCGGCTCGTCGATCGTCGTGGGACAGTCCGGTGCCGCCGCGGTCAGCGGCCTGGTCTCACAGAATGTCGGGACCCACGCCGCGCTCTTCATGCCGATGGGTGCTGCCGCGGTGGTGATCGCCTCGGGCGTCGCCGACCTCGTGTTGGCCCGGCGCTCTCGCTGACCGATCAGGCCTTGCGGCCGGTGGCCGCCGTGGCGATGCCCAGGCCGATCATCGACAGGCCGCTGATGCCGGTGAGCGTGCGGCCGCGACGGCGTGACCGATTGAGCCAGTTGCGGAGTTGCGCGGCCAGTACGGCCCAGACGCTGTCCGAGACCAGCCCGATCGTGACTGCCACGAGCCCGAGCAGGAGCATCTGCAGGGACTCCTGTCCGCGGGAGCGCTCGACGAACTGGGGGAGCAGCACCCCGAGGATGACGTAGCTCTTGGGATTGGTCACTCCGACCACGGCGCCGTGCCGGACGGCGGTCACGAAGCCGAGCCGCGGCTCCTCGGCGGCCGCGTCGTTCCGGACGACGGCGCTCCCGTGGCGCAGCGTCGAGATGCCGAGCCAGATCAGGTAGGCGGCGCCGCCGTACCGGACCACGTTGAAGATCGCGTCGGACGTCGCCACCAGGTTGCCCAGGCCGATCGAGACCAGGACGGCGACGACGAGCAGGCCCAGCGAATTGCCGACCACCGTCAGCAAGGCGATCTGGCGTCCGTGGGCGAGTGCCCGGCCGATGGTGAACACGACGCTCGGCCCGGGGATGGCGATCAGGACGAGCGCCACCGCGCCGAAGGCGAGGATCTGATCGGTCGTGATCACGGTCGGCGCACGGTGATCAGGCCCGGCTGGGACGCAGGATGTAGCCGATCCAGCCCACCATGAGGGCGGCGGCGATGAGGAAGACGGGCGCGCTCTCGATCAGGAAGCCGACGCCGATCACGATCATGAAGAGCCAGCCGATGAGCTTGGTGCCAAGACCCAGATTCATGACGCACAGGATAGTCCCCGGAAAGCCGGGCTTCCCGGGGACCATGAACCGTGGTCAGTTGGCGACGGTGAAGCGGGCCCGACGGTGGCTCGCCTTCTCGATCTCGTCGACCAGCGCGACCGCGTAGTCCTCGGCGCTGATCCGGTCGCCGGCGGGTGAGTTGTCGCCCAGCTTGTAGCTGCCGGTCCGCTCGCCGGGCGCGATGAGCGGCGCGGGGGAGAGGTAGGTCCAGTCGACGGCGGCCGGGGTCTCCCGGAGGGACTGCAGGACGGCGGCGGTCTTGCGAGCCTCGGACTTGTACTCGTCGGGGAAGTCCGGGGTGTCGACGAGCGCGGTGCCGTCGACCTCCAGGCTGCCGGCGCCGCCGACGACCACCAGGCGCTTGTCGCCCAGGGTGTCGACCAGGGTGTCGACGCTGCGGGCGAAGGCGTCACCGTCGTCGGCGGTGCGGTTCGGGCCGATGGCGGAGACGACGACATCGTGGTCGGCGGCGACGCGGGCGGCGAAGGCGTGGTCGGCGGCATCGCCCTCGAGGCCGCCGGTGCCCGCGCGGCGGCTGATCCGGGTCACGTCGAGCCCGCGGGTGCGGGCTTCCTCGACGATCCGGCTCCCGATCATCCCGGTGGCGCCGTACACGGCGATCTTCATGGTCTTTCTCCTTAGTTCGTGGGTTCACCACGAAAGTATCTATTGGATACCAGGTACTTCAACGTGCTATAGATACCTTGTGGAAACCATGACTCCGGACGTCTTCAACCGGGACTGCTCGTCGCGCCTGGTCCTCGATCGCATCGGCGACAAGTGGACGGTGCTCGTCGTCCTCGCACTCTCCGGCGGGCCTTTGCGCTTCTCGGTCCTGCGCAAGCAGATGGAGGGCATCACACCCAAGGTGCTCACCCAGACGCTGCGCGCGCTCGAGCGCGACGGCATCCTCACCCGGACCGTCCACGCGGAGGTGCCGCCACGGGTGGAGTACGAGCTCACCGATCTCGGTCGCCGGCTGCGCCGGCCGATCGACGCGGTCCGGGTCTGGGCCGAGGACCACGCCCACGAGATCGCCGCGCACCGAGAAGCCTTCGACCAGGAGAAGGAGGCCTGATGGCGGGCACCTGCGTCTTCTGCTCGATCGTGGCCGGCGACACCCCGGCGGCGACGGTCTGGTCCGACGACGACTTCGTCGCCTTCCTGGATCAGCGCCCGGTCTTCAAGGGGCACACCCTGCTCGTGCCGAGGCAGCACGTCGCCACACTGCCGGACCTGCCCGCCGAACTCGGCAGCGGCTTCCTGTCGGCGGCACAGAGCCTCGCCACCGCGATGGTCGGGGGACTGGACGCCCAGGGTTCCTTCGTCGCGGTGAACAACACGGTGTCGCAGTCGGTGCCGCATCTCCATCTGCACGTCGTACCGCGGACCAAGGGCGACGGCCTGCGCGGCTTCTTCTGGCCGCGGACGAAGTACGCCGACGACGCCGAGATGCAGTCGTACGCCGAGCGGCTCGCCGGGGTCCTCTAGTCATCTCCTAGAGTGGCCGCGGAAGGCGGCGCCATCCGGGTCCCGCCGGTCGTCACGCAGGAGGCAGGACAGATGGGTCGTTACGACGGGCGAGTCGCCATCGTCACGGGATCGGCACAGGGCATCGGCGCGGGCATCGCCAAGCGCTTCGCGGACGAGGGTGCCGCCGTTGCGGTGCTCGACCTCAACGAGGAGAAGGCCGCCGAGACCGCCGCCGGACTCGGCGCCGTCAAGGCGATCGGCGTCGGCTGCAATGTCAGCGACGCCGCCTCCGCCGAGGCCGCGGTCGCTCGCGTGGTCGCCGAGCTGGGCGGGCTGCACGTGCTGGTCAACAATGCCGGCATCACTCGCGACAACCTGCTCTTCAAGATGAGCGAGGAGGACTGGGACTCGGTCATGGGCGTGCACCTCAAGGGTGCCTTCCTGATGAGCCGCGAGGCGCAGAAGACCTTCGTCGGGCAGAAGTACGGCAAGATCCTCAACCTCTCCAGCGTCTCCGCCAACGGCAACCCGGGCCAGGCGAACTACTCCGCGGCGAAGGCCGGCGTCCAGGGATTCACCCGCACGCTCGCGCTCGAGCTCGGCAAGTTCGGGGTCAATGTCAACGCGATCGCGCCCGGCTTCATCGCCACCGAGATGACCGACGCCACCGCGCGCCGGCTCGGCATGGACATCGACGACTTCCGCAAGCTCAACGCCGAGGCCAACCCGGTCAAGCGCGTCGGTGCGCCCGAGGACATCGCCGCGGCGGCCGCCTTCCTGTGCAGCGACGAGGCCTCCTACATCACCGGCCAGACGCTGTACGTCGACGGCGGCGCCAAGATCTGAGCCGCTCTCGGGGTGCTGACGCCAGGTCGCGAGCCCCGACACGAGCACGAAACAGCGGGGGCCTCCGTGGATCGGAGGCCCCCCTCCGTCATGCTGGGGCCATGAGTTCAGCCCACCTTCCCCATTCCCCGAACCGTCTCCGACGCCCCTTCCGGACCGCGGCCTGTGTCGCGGTCGCCGGCACGCTGGCCCTCGGAGCCACGGCGTGCGGCTCGTCCTCGTCCAAGAAGCCGGACGCCCAGGCGAGTGAGGGCGGCAGCACCCTCGCCGCGGTGTGGCCGCTGACCGGTGAGCCCGTGAAGGGACAGCTGCCCAAGCACCCGGTCGTCGCGGTGAAGATTCCCAACACCCGCGAGGCCAGCCCCCAGGCCGGCATGGCCGACGCCGACATGGTCAGCGAGGAACTGGTCGAGGGCGGCATCACCCGCCTCGCGGTCTTCTTCTACTCGAAGATCCCCGCCCTGGCCGGTCCGGTGCGCTCGATGCGCGCCTCCGACATCCCGATCGTGCGGCCGCTGCACGCCACGATCATCTCCAGCGGTGCCGCTCCGGTGACGCTGAACCGGCTGACCCGTGCCGGCGTGCCCTTCTTCACCGGGGGCACCGGCTACTTCCGCGATTCCTCGCGAGTGGCGCCGTACAACCTGATGGTCCACCTCCAGGAGCTGGTGAAGACCCTGCGCCCGGCCAAGAAGGCGGCGGCGCCGTACCTGCCCTGGGGCCAGGAGAGCGATTTCACCGGCACCGTCCCGGCACCCTCGATCGCGGTGAAGATGAGCGGTTTCCGGACCTCGCTGTGGAAGTTCACCGGCGGCCACTACGTCAACACGAACTCCTACGCGCCGGCCGGTCAGCAGTTCCTGCCCGACACCGTCGTCGTGCTCCGCGTGCGTGAGGGCGACGCCGGCTATCTCGACCCGGCCGGCAACCCGGTGCCGGAGACCAAGATGACCGGCAAGGGCAAGATCTTCATCTTCCACGACGGCAAGATGCAGAAGGGCATCTGGTCCAAGGCCTCGGTCGACGCACCCCTGGAGCTGACCACCAAGACCGGCGAGCCGATGAAGGTACCGGCCGGCCACGTCTTCGTGGAGCTGGCCCCGATCAACAAGGACGGCGGCGGCCTCGCCTGGTCGAAGCACTGAGTTGAAGGACAGGCGCCGTCAGGCGTCAGCGGCCGCCGTCTCATCGAGTTCGGCGGCCGCTTCGTCGTCCTCGTCGGTCTCGGCTTCCGGCTCGGCCAGTTCGATGCCGTTCTCGGCGAGGGAGCGCAGGCCGGCCAGGATGAAGCTCAGCGCGGCCTCCACACGGGCGACGGCGAGCTTGGGGTCGTCGGACTCGCTGATCGACTCGCCGGCGGCCGACATCGCGCCGAAGAAGATCCGGCTGAAGGTGTCGACCATGTCGTCGCTCATCTCGTACGTCGACGCCGACAGCACCGTGCGCACGATCTCCTGCACCAGCCCGAAGCTGGAGCCCTCCTGGCGCTCGCGGAAACGCTCGTAGCCGAGCACCGCGGGCCCCTCGAGGATGACCACGCGCTGATAGCCGGGCGCCTGCACGACCTGGAGGAATTCCTCGAGCCCCGCGGAGGCCTTCTCCCACGGGTCGCGGGAGCGGCGCAGGGCCTTGCGGATCCGGGTCGAGGCATCGTCCTCGACCTTCTCGAAGACCGCCTCGAAGACGGCCTGCTTGCCGCCGAAGTGGTGGTACAGCGCTCCCTTGGTGACATCGGCACCGGCGACGATCGCGTCCAGGCTGGTGCCGGCGTAGCCCTGGGTGGTGAAGAGCCGCTGGGCGACGTCGATGAGCGCGCGACGGGTGGAGGCGGAGTACTGCGAGCGGCGATTGGTCGCCTTCTCGGCGGCCTTGGTGGCGGCTTTGGGCAGGCTGGTCAGCAGCTTTTCGGCATGTCCGCGCGTGCTCACCGGACCTCCTTCGTCGGTCCGGGAGCACGCAACTGCGCGGTTCTGAATTGCTCGCTCGCAAGCTCGCTCACGATCACACCCTAAGTGTTTCCGAGGTCACGTGTGGGGCAGCTCACCGTCAATGGAATTGGCATACCCAGAGTTCGGTACATACTCTGAGTACGTACTTACGGTATGTGAGTCGAAAGGATGCCGACCATGACCTGGAACGCCTTCCACAACCGCGGAGAAATCCTCCGTCAGGTGATTGCCGTGGCCGACGAACGCCGCGACGGTCATCTCCCCGTCGAAGTGCCCGGCGTACGCGAGAACTTCGCCGGCGAACTCGACCTCCTGTCGGCGCTGATGCTCAAGTGGCATGCGCGCCTGTCGGGCAATGTCGAGCGCGAGCTGATGCTCGAGCCCATGGACCTCGAATGCGCCGTGGCCCGTGCCTGGCGCCTGACCAGCGACGAGATGCCCGGCGTCCGTGCCGTTATCGACCGCTACAACGCCCAGCCGACCGACCGCGACATGGCCACCGCCCTCGAGCGGGCCCGTGAGCGGGAGTGGCTGCGCCTCGCCGGTGCCGCCGGCGTGGCCAGCGACGAGAGCGGCGCGGCCGCTCGCGCCGGTGCCCGGATCGAGGAGAGCGCCCGCGCGCTCGCCCCCGGTTCGGCCAGCCCGGTCGACCTGGTTCCCGAACAACCGACCGCACACGGCAGCTTCGTCGAGCGCATCAAGGCCGTCCTCGCGGCCTGACCCACCAGAACGCGTCCCGGGTCGAGCGACGACCTCCCTCCCTTTGCGGATCTCCCTCCGCCTCCCTCCCCGTCGCTCGTCCCGGGACGATCTCGTTCACCTAAGATGTCTCGAGTGAGCACCAGCGAGCCCGGACTCGGCACCGCCGTCCTCGAGCAGACGATCCTCGACCGCGAGGTGATGCCGACCGACGACGGCGACCACGAGCGGATGTCGCACTACGTCCCGAAGGACCGGCTCATGGAAGCGATGATCAACGGCACTCCCGTCGTCGCGCTGTGCGGCAAGGTCTGGGTCCCGACGCGCGATCCCGAGCGCTATCCGGTCTGCCCGGAGTGCAAGGAGATCTGGGACGAGTTGGGCAAGGACGCAGGCAAGGGTGGCGACGGGGGCGGCGCCGAGTGAAGGTCGCGCGTCTGGCGGCGGTCGGCCTGACCGTCGCGGTGGCCGGGTCTGTCCTGTCCGCGGTCCCCGCCGCGACCGCCTCGGTGGCGGTGCCGTGCGCGGCCGGTCACCCTCCGCACATTCCCGCGGTCCACCGTCTCGACGACACCCCCGAGGTGACGGCCGCCGACCTCGCCGCCGTACCCGAGACCGCGGCACCCTCGGCACCCTCGGCCTTCGTGTCGCCGCTGTTGCGGGAACTCGCCGCCAACACCGTCGACGGCGTCCGGCTGCCGAAGCACGTCACGATCCCGGTCTACGTGCACGTCATCCGCGGAACGCATCGCGGCGAGCGGCACACCGCCGGTCCGGTCCAGGTACGCCGGATGATCGCGGTGCTCAACAGGGGTTTCCACGGGGGCGAGAGCAAGGCCAACACCCCCACCCGCTTCAGCTTCAAGCTGCGCCACATCGACTACACCCGGCGTGACGGCTGGTACCACACCTATCTCTTCCGCCCGCTCGACCGGCAGATGCGGCGCGCGCTGCACCGCGGTGGCAAGCGGGCGCTGAACATCTACATCAACGGCGGCGGCAAGCCCGGTCAGCCCGTCCTCGGCTGGACCACCTTCCCCTGGAAGGCGCGCAGTCAGCCGCGCATGGACGGCGTCTCGGTCAACTGGCGGGCGATGCCGTGGGGGACCCTCAAGCGCTATCACCAGGGCGACACGATCATCCACGAGACCGGCCACTGGCTGGGCCTCTTCCACACCTTCCAGGGCGGCTGCAATCCGCCGGGTGACAAGGTCGCGGACACGCCGTACGAGCGCTATCCGAGCTTCGCTTGCGACACGAAGAGCGACACCTGCCCGGGGAAGCCCGGACTGGACCCGGTGCACAACTTCATGGACTACTCGTGGGACTCCTGCATGAACCAGTTCACGCCCGGCCAGGTGGCACGGATGGACCGTTCCTTCGTGAAGTACCGCAGGTGATCGCGCCCCGATGACATCCGAGCCGAGCGGCTTCGAGGGTCAACTCGACCTGTCGCCCGCCTATCCCGATCGTGCCGCCTGGGGCACCGCCGGGCGCCTGCGCGCCTGGCAGGCGGCCGCCCTGGGCAGCTATTTCGAAGGCTCACCGCGCGACTTCCTCGCCGTCGCGACCCCGGGCGCGGGCAAGACCACCTTCGCGCTGACCCTGGCGTCCGAGCTGCTGGCCCGCCGGGTCGTCGACCGGATCACCGTCGTCGCCCCGACCGAGCACCTCAAGGTCCAGTGGGCCGAGGCCGCGTCGCGCGTCGGCATCCCCCTGGACCCGGCGTACTCGCCGGCGACCAAGACCGGCAAGGACTTCGTCGGCGTCGCCGTGACCTACGCCGGTGTCGCCGCCAACCCGCTCGCGCACCGGATCCGCACCGAGCGCTCGCGGATGCTGGTGATCCTCGACGAGGTGCACCACGCCGGTGACGCGATGTCGTGGGGCGAGGCGGTCCGCGAGGCCTTCGAGCCGGCCCGCAGACGGGTCTGCCTGACCGGCACCCCCTTCCGCTCCGACATCAACCCGATTCCCTTCGTCACCTATGCGCCCGGGGACGACGGCATCCCGCGCAGCGTGGCCGACTACACCTACGGCTATGCCGACGCACTCGGGGACCACGTGGTCCGTCCGGTGCTCTTCATGGCGTACAGCGGGTCGATGCAGTGGCGCACCCGGGCCGGTGACGAGATCGCGGCGAGTCTCGGCGAGCCGCTCACCAAGGACCTGGCCGCGCAGGCACTGCGTACCGCGCTCGACCCGGGCGGCTCCTGGATCCCGGCGGTGCTGGAGGCGGCGGATCGCCGGCTCACCGAGGTGCGCCGCCATGTCCCGGACGCCGGCGGCCTGGTGATCGCCAGCGCCCAGGACTCCGCACGCGCGTACGCCGCCATCCTGGCCGGCATCGCGGGGGAGAAGCCGACCGTGGTGCTCTCCGACGAGAAGGCCGCCTCCAAGCGGATCGCCGAGTTCTCCGGCAACGAGAAGCGCTGGATGGTCGCCGTCCGGATGGTCTCCGAGGGTGTCGACGTACCGCGGCTGGCCGTCGGCGTCTACGCGACCACGACGGCCACCCCGCTCTTCTTCGCGCAGGCGGTCGGGCGTTTCGTGCGTGCCCGCAAGCGCGGCGAGACCGCGTCGATCTTCCTGCCCTCGATCGCCAATCTGCTCGGCTTCGCCGGCGAGATGGAGGTCGAGCGCGACCACGTGCTCGGCCGCCGGGTCCGCGACGACGGCGACATCTTCGCTGCCGAGGACGATCTGCTTGCCCGCGCTCGACAGGGCGAGTCGGCCTCGGGCGAGGAGGAACTGCTGCCCTTCGAGGCCCTTGGCTCCGAGGCGACCTTCGACCGGGTGCTCTACGACGGCGCCGAGTTCGGCCATGCGGGCGAGGTGCACGTCGGCTCGGAGGAGGAGATGGACTTCCTCGGCATTCCCGGCCTGCTCGAACCCGATCAGGTGCGCGATCTCCTCAAATCGCGTCAGCGCACCCGGGTGAGCCCGAAGAAGGAAGCGGCCGAGGACGAGGTCATCCAGCAGATGGCCACCCACGAGCAGGTGACCCTGTTGCGGCGGGAGCTCAACGGCCTCGTCGCCGCCTGGTACCACCGCACGGGTCAGCCACACGGAGTCACGCACAGCCAGTTGCGCAAGGAGTGCGGCGGCCCGGCCGCCGCGACCGCCGGTGCGGTGCAGCTGCAGCAGCGGATCGACCGGCTGCGGGAGTGGGCGGCGCGTCGTACGGGGTGAGGTTTCAGGCCTCCATCGCCAGCGGCAGCACCCGATAGGGGACCTGCGTCGCGAGCGCCATGACCGTCGTCGAGCGGACGATCGTGTCGGCCGACAGCACCCGGTCGATGACCCGCTGCAGGTCGGCATTGGAGCGGGCGACCACGCGCACCCACATGTCGCCGTCACCGGTGATCGTGTGCGCCTCCAGGACCTCGGGAATGGTGGCGAGGCTGCGTGCGACGACGTCGTGACCGGCGCCCTGACGGATCTCGAGGGTCAGGAAGGCGGTCACGGGGTAGCCCATCGCGGTCGGGTCCAGCCGGGGTGCCCAGCCGGCGATCACGCCGATGCGCTCGAGCCGGTCCAGGCGCGCCTGGACGGTGCCGCGTGCCACGCCGAGGCGTCGGGAGGCCTCGAGGACGCCGACCTTCGGCTCGGCATCGAACAAGGCGATCAGCTTGCGGTCGAGATCGTCCATGGATGGACCCTAGCCTGTGCAATGTGTGCAGTGAATCATCGATGTGTTGCACACATGTGGGAGTACGCCGACGCTGGCCTCATGGCTGCTGACACCGGAACCACGCTGACCGTTCTCACCCACGAGGAGGAGCAGGCCGGCCTGACCCTCGACCAGCTGCAGCAGCTGGTCGGCCTCGTGGAGTACGACGCCGAGGCGGACCCCTTCCCGGTGACCGCGATGGACGCGATCTGCTTCGTGGTCGGCAATGCGACGCAGACCGCGGCGTACTACCAACTCGCCTTCGGCATGGAGCTGGAGGCCTATCGCGGGCCGGAGAACGGAAGCCGCGACTCCAAGTCCTATGTGCTGCGTTCGGGCAGCGCCCGCTTCGTCTTCACCGGCGGAGTCAGCCCCGACAGTCCGCTGCTCGACCACCACCGCAGGCACGGCGACGGCGTCGTCGACCTGGCCCTGGAGGTGCCCGACGTCGACAAGTGCATCGCGCACGCTCGGGCGATGGGGGCGAGGATCCTCGACGAACCGCACGATGTCTCCGACGAGCACGGGACGATCCGCACGGCGGCGATCGCGACGTACGGCGAGACCCGGCACACGCTGGTCGACCGTTCGAAGTACGACGGCCCCTATCTGCCCGGCTACCGGGCGGCCACCACTGCGGTGACCCGTCCCGAAGGCCACCCGAAGCGACTCTTCCAGGCGGTCGACCACTGCGTCGGCAATGTCGAACTCGGCCGGATGGACGAATGGGTCGACTTCTACAACCGGGTGCTCGGATTCACCAACATGGCCGAGTTCATCGGCGACGACATCGCCACCGACTACTCGGCGCTGATGAGCAAGG
>JASLCW010000278.1 GCA_030151765.1 Marmoricola sp. | reverse complement strand
CGTCCTTGAAGGTGTAGCCCGGGCCGCCGGTGCCGGTGCCGAGCGGGCAGCCGCCCTGGATCATGAAACCGTCGATGACGCGGTGGAAGCCGAGGCCGTCGTAGTACTTCTCGCCCGAGCGGCCGGCGTCGTCGGTGTAGTCCTTGGTGCCCTCGGCGAGACCCACGAAGTTCTCCACGGTGACGGGCGCGTGGTTCGGGAAGAGCTCGATGACGATGTCGCCACGGTTGGTGTGCAGGGTTACGGTCAGGTCGGACATGCGGGATCCCTCGGTTTGCAGATGTCTGGGGTACGCCGCTCTTCGGCGTACCCGGACGATCCTCCCACGCAGCGGGACGCTGTCCCAGCCCGGGCAACAGACCGGCAACAGACCGGAGCAAGCCATGTTCCCGATGACCTCTCACAGGGTATTGAAAGAACGGTTGGCAGCCCTGCCTATCGTGAATGCAGCACCCTCACCTCGGGAGGAACCCATGTCTTTGCGTGCCCGCATCGTCCCGCCAATCAAATCGGTCCTCGGACCGGAGCGATCGGCCCGGGTACGGCAGATCGAGATGGCCTTCCGCGGCCAGCTGCCAGCCACCCCCGCTCAGCCGGCAGGCCGGGGCAAGCGTCCCAAGCAGCCGAGGCTGACCCGCGCCGAGATGATCGAGGCGCTGGGACGAACCGGCGTCGAAGGCCTCGGCGCCGGCTCGACGCCGCCCGAGGGACTGCGCTGGGTCACGCTCGGCCCACAGGAGCCTCACGAGCGCTTCGACATCACGCGGCACTCCTTCCTGCAGACCTTCCATCAACTCCTGCAGCCGCGGACCTACTTCGAGATCGGGGTGGATCGCGGACAGAGCCTGACCTTGTCGCGCACGAAGTCCATCGGCGTCGACCCGAGTTACACCATCACCCGCGAGATCCACTGCGACGTACAGACCTTCCTGCAGACCAGTGACGACTTCTTCGCGACACCGGGCAATTTCGCGCACTTCGGCGGAGTGCCGGTCGACCTCGCCTTCATCGACGGCATGCACCTGGCCGAGTACGCGCTCCGCGACTTCGCCAACATCGAGCGCCATATGTCGCCCGGAGGCGTCGTCATCCTCGATGACGTCATGCCCCGCAACTCGCTGGAGTCCTATCGCGTACGCCGCACGCGGGAATCCTGGACCGGTGATGTCTTCAAGGTGCACGAGGTATTGCAGAAGTACCGGCCGGACCTCACTCTCATCCCGCTCAACACCGAGCCGACCGGCAGCTACCTGATCGTCGGGCTCGATCCGCAGTCGACGGTGCTCCACGACGCCTATGACGACTTCAAGGACTTCCTGGAATCACCGGATCCCCAGAACGTCGAGCTCAGCTGGCTGCGCCGGGAGGACGCCCACGACCCCCACCGGATCATCGCCTCCGATATCTGGCCACAGGTTCGGGAGCTCCGCGAGCGCGACGCCGAGCGCGCGGAATATGCAGCCCTCTGGCGGCGGCTTGCCGGACTGCCGGACGGAGCCTGACCGGGGTCAGGCGGCCGGGGCCGTCCCCGTGGATGTCAGCTCGGGGAATTCCGCCCGGATCCGCCGGATCGCGCGCCCCTCCGCCCAGAAGGACAGGAAGGGGATGGTCCCGCAGAGCATCGTCACGACGAGGAATCCGAAGGGCCACCGGGCGGTGAGGCCGAGCAGGAGCGCGACGACCGCGAAGGCCATGTAGATGAAGCCGTGCGCCGTACCCAGATAGAGATTCACGTCCGCACCGAAGCGCTGCCCGGGCGAACCGTTCTCCAGGAAGCTGGTCCAGAAGTCCGGGAACAGGTGGTAGGCGTACTTCAGCGGGATGCCGATGACGATCAGCACGATGATCGAGCAGCCCACCACCGTGGCCAGCACGCGGTAGGCGAGGAAGAGCTGCTTCACGGGCTCGAAGGTACCTTTTCGCCCTGATCGGCCGACCCGGCGGGGTCCTGCTCGCGGTCCTCGGCACGCGGATGCAGCTGCTCCTGGCACCAGCGCCACCACATGTAGATCGCCAGGCCACCGAAGACCCACCACTGGATGGCGTAGAGCAGGTTGCGCAGACCGGTGAAGGCGGAGACGTCCGGCTGCTGGGTCGGGCCGACGGCGAGGAGGCCGTCACCGGGATCCGACTTCTGTACGACGAAGCCCGAGTAGAGGTCGGTGCTCACGTGCTCGGTCATGCTGGCGATCCGGACCGAGGTGATGATGTCGTCGTGGGGATCGGTGTCCGCCTCACCCTGCGACTCGGACGGCTCCAGCCAGCCCGTCAGCGTGACCGTCGCGGGTGCGGGCGGGGGCGCCTTCGGCTCCGCACTCCAGCCCCGTACGACGGGCATCGCGGACTTGCCGATGAGCACCGGGGTGACCACCCAGTAGCCACGCTTCCGATCGTGATAGCGCCCGGACACGTAGACGGTTCCCTCCGGCATCCAGGTGCCGCTGAGGGTCACCGGCTGCCCCACACTCCTGCCCGGGAAGGGACTGTCGCCACCCATCAGGCTCGCCAGCGGCACGGGCGCCGCATTCACCAGCGTGTGCGAGGCGGCATCGCGCTCGGCCTGCCAGGCGCTGAACTGCCACAGGCCCGCCACGATCGAGATCGCCAGCGCCACCAGGAGCAGCACATGGGCACCCCAGGCATGGGCTTTGAGCAGGACCGACACAGCATGAGCCTACGTGGGAGCATCTGAGGATGAGCACCGCCGTACACCACCTCAACTGCGCCTCGATGGCGCCGGCCACCGCCTTCGGCGGACGGATCACCCCGGTCCGCATGGTCGCCCACTGCCTGCTGATCGAGCGGGCCGACGGACTGACGCTGGTCGACACCGGCTTCGGTACCACCGATCTGTCCACGCGGCGCATGGGCCGGGAGTTCATCGTCTCGATGCGGCCCTCGCTCGACGTCGCGGAGACGGCCGTCTCCCAGGTGCGCGCGCTGGGCCATGACCCGGCCGATGTCACCGACATCGTGCTCACCCACATGGATCTCGACCACGCCGGCGGGCTCGGCGACTTCCCGGTCGCGCGGGTCCACGTCTTCGCCGACGAGCTCGCGGCCGCGCGTGCCCCGCGCAATCTCC
>JASLCW010000272.1 GCA_030151765.1 Marmoricola sp. | reverse complement strand
GCAAGATGGGCTCGATGACCAAGATGCTCGGGATGCTCCCCGGCATGGGTCAGTTCCGCGAGCAGCTGGAGAACTTCGACGAGCGTGAGGTCGACCGCATCGAGGCGATCATCCTGTCGATGACGCCCGGCGAGCGCGCCAACCCGAAGATGATCGACGGCTCGCGCCGTTCGCGCATCGCCAAGGGTTCGGGCCGCACGGTCGCGGACGTCAACGGTCTGGTGGACCGCTTCTTCGAGGCGAAGAAGATGATGGAGCAGATGGCCCGCGGTGGCGGCATGCCGGGGATGCCCGGGATGCCCGGCGTCGGCATGGGCAAGCGCTCGCGTGCCCGTCAGGCGCCGAAGGCGAAGAAGGGCAAGGGCGCTCGCCGCAGCGGCAATCCCGCGAAGGCGGCGCAGCAGACCCAGGAGCCGGCAGCCGCCGCACCGGGTAGCGCCTTCGGTCTCGGCGAGGACCAGGCCGCCTTCGATCCCACGCAGTTCAACCTGCCCGAGGACCTGGAGAAGTACCTCAAGTAGCCGAGGCGGCCAGCTCCAACAGTCGGCCCACCATCGTCTCCGCAGTGACGATCGGATCGGTGTCACCCCGCCCGCTCGCGTGCAGGAGTGCGGCGTCGATCGTGGTCGCGATCAGCTCCAGGTCGGGACCCGCGGCGACGGAGGGGTAACCGCTGCGGCGCAGCACGATCCGGAGTGACTCGAGGAGGCCCGGGCGGGCCGCCGCCATGATCTCGTGCAGGCCGGGAGTGCGGTCGGCGCTGAGCATCGGTTCCAGCCGCACCGCGACGACGTCGGGGCGCAGGCCGGGCGCGTAGTAGGTCTCGATGAGCAGCCGGGCGGTCGCCGCCGGCGTACGACGACGCCGGGCGATCCCCTCGGCGTACCTGCGCGCGGACTCGCCGCGTACCGCCTCGGCCGCCCGCACCGCGGCGGCGTAGAGGCCGTCCTTGGTGGGGAAGTAGTAGTTCGCCGAGCCCGACGGAAGCCCGGCCTCGGCGGCCACCCGCCGGTGCGTGATCGCCGCGGGACCCTCGTCGATGAGCAGGCGCGCGGCCGCCTCGAGCATCGCCTGCTGCCGTTCGGCGCTGCGGCTCTGCTTCGTCTCGCGGGTGCTGGTCGCCCTCACCGGCGTCACAGTAGCGCCGCCGGGAATAATCCATACACATGTATTGGTTCTGCTGAGTGAACGATCCACTTAGAGAGGGTGATCAGAGATGTCAGGGTTGTTGGTAGCCGCTGGAGGTCTCAAGATCGACTGGGCGAACATGCCCACGTACAACACGATCATGGCCGTGGCAGCAGGCGTGGGCCTGTTCTCACTTGTCCTAGCCGCCCGGGAGCTCATCCGGCAGCCGCGCGACTTCAATGCCGACGGATGGGCGCTGCTCTTCGGTGCGCTCGGCGCGGTGCTCTTCACGACCGGTCTGCACATGACGCTGACCTGGCCGCTCGCTGCCGGAGGCTTCCCCTTCGACAACGTCATCTTCGGTGAGACCAGCCTCGGTTTCAGCGTCCTGCTGCTCGCCGCCGCGCTGTACCTGTGGCGCCGTGGCGACCGCATCGCCGAACTCGACAAGCCGCTCGCACAGCTGGCCCGCGTCGCCCGCCCGGTGAGCCTCTTCGCCGGATTCCTCGGTGGCGCGCTCGTCGCGATCGGTGTCGCCGGCATCAAGTACAAGCTCTTCGCAGCACCCGAGCAGGAGCCGATCTCCGGACTCTTCGCCTCCCACCCGTACGTCGAGGCGATCTTCATGTCGCTGCTGATCGCCCTCGTCGGCCTCGGTGCGCTCGCCTTCCCGTTCGCCACCGCAGCGGTGTCGCAGGGCCGGACGAGTGTCGCGGTCAGGATCGCCGGCTGGGCCTGGGGGATCAGCGGAGTCGTCTTCGCCCTCTTCGGGGTGATGAACTTCTTCACCCACATCGGCCTGATCGTCAACACCATGTGATCACGCCGTACGACGCGGATCGCCCGTCCCGGCATCGAGCCGGGGCGGGCGATAGCGTCGTACCGTGACCGCGATGCGATTCCAGGGACCGCTGCTTCCGACCGGCGAGGTCGTCGACCTCTACGTGCGCGACGGGGTGATCAGCGGCGAGGCGGAGACCGCGCTGCAGCCGACGGCGACGGGTTGGATCGTCCCGGGGCTCGTGGACGCGCACTGTCACATCGGGCTCGACGACCACGGCGCCGTTGACGACGCCGAGGCCGAGGCACAGGCGATCCTCGACCGCGACGGCGGCGCCCTGTTGCTGCGCGACTGCGGCTCGGCCACGGACACCTCGTGGATCCACGAGCGCGAGGACCTTCCCCGGCTGATCCGCGCGGGTCGGCACATCGCGCGGACCCGGCGCTACATCCGAAACTACGCCGACGAGGTCGAGCCCCAGGACCTGGTGGCGAGCGTCGTCACCCAGGCCCGACGTGGCGACGGCTGGGTGAAGCTGGTCGGGGACTGGATCTCCCGCGAGTCCGGTGACCTCTCGCCGTCCTTCCCCGCGGAGGACTTCAAGGCCGCGATCGCGGCGGCGCACGACCACGGCGCGAAGGTGACCGCGCACTGCTTCGGCCCCGACGTCCTCCCCGGTCTCCTCGACGCCGGCATCGACTGCATCGAGCACGGCACCGGCCTCTCGACCGGTCTGATCGACCGGATGGTGGCGCAGCGCACGGCGCTGGTCCCGACGGTGATGCAGACCGAGAAGTTCCCCGAGTACGCCGAAGCGGGCGCCGGCAAGTTCCCGGCGTACAGCAGCCGGATGACCGACCTCTATGCACGCCGGCGCGAGGTGATCCTGTCCGCCCACGAGGCCGGTGTCGCGATGTACGCCGGCTCCGACGGTGGTGGGGTGGCCCGCCACGGCAACCTTGCCGGCGAGGTGCTCGCCATGATCGACATGGGCCTGCCGGCCGAGTACGCCCTCGGTGCGGCCAGCTGGCGGGCACGCGACTGGCTCGGCTGGAATCCCGGCCTGGACGTCGGCGACACCGCGGACTTCGTCGTCTACTCGCGCAATCCGCTGGAGGATCCGTCCGTGCTGCATGAGGCGGAGCTCGTCGTCCTGCGCGGAGCGGTGGTCACACGTCGATGATCAGGTCCTCGTCGGGCGCATAGGCCACGAGCGCGCAGTTGCGCTTGAGGAGCTCGTCCCGCAACCACGAGCCGGTGCGGCGGTCGCGGACGGAACGCCAGATCTGATTGCGCCGGAAGACCCGGCCGCCATGGCGCAGAAAGGCCTCGTCGCGTGCCTCGACGGAGTAGGCCAGCCGCGGCTCCAGGTCGGTGCGCAGCTCGCCCTCGAGGTAGCGCTCGCCGACGGCTGCTGTCATCACGAAGGTCGCGTCGGTGTCGTTGCGCACGACGAGATCCACGTAGTTGTAGACGATCGAGCAGCCGACGCCCCACGGCAGCACCCTCCCGTTGTCGGGGAAGGGGTCGAAGCTGTGCTCCGACCGCTCGACCATCGTCAGGTCGGAGTGCATGAACATCCAGGCGAGCAGGTTGGCGAGTTGGCAGATCCCGCCGCCCACACCGGCCCGTGCCGACCCGTTGGAGAGCTTCATCCCCTCGACGAAGCCGCGCCGGCGGGTGCAGTTCCCGACGACATGGTTGAAGGAGAAGGTCTCGCCCGGACGGATCACCACGCCGTCGACGCAGGCCGCAGCAAGGCGCAGGTTGGTCACCTTGTTGTGCTGGAGCCACATCTCGGCGTCACCGAGCCGGCGCAGCAGCAGCGAGCGGTGCTGCTTCACCCGGTACGTCGACGCCGGCGCGGTGCGTCGTACCGCCCAGTCGGCGTCCGAACGCCACCACTGCCAGCGCTTCCGGGTCCGGAACCAGCGGACCGCGAGCGGATGGAGCCGCGGATGCCGCTCGGTGAGGCGCGGCGGCGCCGTGACCTGGGCGGGGACCTCGACCAGGAGGAGGTCGTCGAGGATCGCTTCGTGCAGTTGAGCGGACATCGGCACTCCCGAGTGTGCGACAGGTGCCGGCAGGGTCGCCGACACCCTCAAGACGCAGCAGGGCCGGCAATGGTTGCAGCCGCCGGGAGAGCGATCAGCCGGGCGACGTGCGCCTTGGTCGGCTGAAGAAGAGGATCGCAGTCACCAGCAGCCAGCCGAGGCCACCCAGGCCCAGGCCGACCGTCCCGATGACGGTTGCCACGATGGCGGCGACCCGCGCGGTACCGACGGCCTCGAAGACCCGGACGGCGACGGTCTGGTCGGAGACGCACACGACCTGGACCGTCGGCGTCGGGCTGGTGAACGAGGCGAAGGATCCCCAGTTCGCGAAGGTCGAGTCGCCGATCTCGGTGGAGTGGTCGGGGCGGAGCGGGAGCACGGCGCCCTCCGCCAGGACCTGGCAGCGCGGGATGTCGGCTCCCTCCGGGGCGAAGAGCAGGTGCTTGCCCGGGTCCCTGAGGTGCACGGTGTGACGGGCGGCGTCCGCCGGCACGCGGCCCTCGGGCTGGAAGATCGGGAGGATGAGCATCACCGCGGCGGCGGCGCAGCCCAGGGCGAGCAGCAGGCTCACCGCCCCCGGAGCGAACCACCAGGCGCTCTGCCGCGGCTTGCCGGGCGGCGGTGTGAGGGGCGGCGGAGGCGCCGTCGGCGGCTGGCTCATGGACGACAGTCTGGACCGATCGACGCCGGATTCGGTGCGTGGGCCGGATTCTGGCAGAATGACTCCTTGCGTCCTGCCCGGTTCGCGACCCTCTATCCCGGTCCAGGCAGGCCCCATCGGACGATCCGCCCGGTTCCCCACCAGGGTTCGGTCGTCCACCCACGTCAACACTTCAAGGAGACACCACAAACGTGGCCGTCAAGATTCGCCTCA
>JASLCW010000210.1 GCA_030151765.1 Marmoricola sp. | reverse complement strand
CAGCGCCAGCGGCGGCACTGCCGACCATCCGACAGCCAGCCGGCTCGCCGCGACACGGGCACCGAGGACGCCACCCACGAGGCCGAGCACCCACGGTACGACGAGCAGCGAGCCACTGTTGTCGACCGGTGGAAGTGTGGTCAGCAGGTCCTTCCAACCATGGATCAGACCGTCGGCGAGATCCTTGATCGTGCCGGGCAAAGGCAGCGCCGATCCGCCACTGACACTGAGCGCGATCGGGCCGCCCAGCAGGAAGAAGACGATCACGACGAGCAGCGCCAGTACCGGCGCCGGCTGGCGCAGCCGGTTCGCCAGATGGGCGATGAACTCGCCAAGCACCAGCCCGAGTCCGCCGACGGCGAGGAACCACCATCCGCTCCAGGACGAGTGCAGGCCCCAGAGCGCGAGCAGCCCGAGCACCAGGATGGCGACGAGATCGACGACTTCAGAGGCACTCGGACGCAGTGTCTGCGTGAAGAGGATGCGTGCGCGGGTCGCCGTGCTCATCGTCTGGGAACGCGGTTCCGAGTGCAGCCCGCTGTCGGTCTGGTCGCGCCGGCTCATCGCGCGCTCCACTGGAGCAGGCCGGCGAGATCCTCGAGCCGGTTGAGGCTCAGTGCCTGGTAGCCGCCGACCTCGGACACCCTTGTGGGCCGGTCCGGATCGACCTGGACGAGTAGGCGGCGTACCTCGACCGGGAAGGCGGAAGCAGCGCGCTGCAGAGTGGCGAAGTCGGCGCGCGAGCCGCTGATCACCAGCAGCAGGCTGGTGTCGGGTGCGAGTTCGGCGGCGGCACGCGCGGTCTCGGCGAGCGGTCGCGGACCGGGCTCGACGCGGCAGCTCACGTCCAGCACACGATTGGCATCGCCGTCGCCGGCGTGCTCACCGCAGACCAGCGAGATCTCGAAGTCGTCCAGCGCGGCACGCACCGCGACCGAGGCGGCCGCGGACACGGCGGTCTCGAAGTCCCCGAGGTCCGCATAGGCGTCCGGGTTCTGATCGATCACCAGTGTCGCGTGACTGCGCCGTGTGTCGACGTACTGGCGGACCAGCAGTTGCCCCGCCTTCGCGGACGAACGCCAGTGCACATGGCGCAGATCGTCACCGGCCGAATACTCGCGCAGGGCGTGGAAGGCGAGATCGCTCATCGAGATCGCGTCGGTGGACACGCCTTCGAGATCGCGGAGCAGGCCACCGCCGAGCGAGTCGAGCGGGATCATCCGCGGGCGCACGAAGACCTCGATCTCCTCACCCCAGGTGAGATCGCGCGAGACGATGCCGAGCGGGTCGCCGCGACGCGTCATCGCCGGGCCGACGGGGTAGACGCCGCGGCGATCGGCGGGGACGACGAAGAGCTCCTCGTGGGGCTGATCCGGCATCAGCACCGGCAACCGGAAGCGCGCGACGGCCGGCCCGACCGGGAGCTCCAGCAGGATCGGCAGGAGCGGTGTGCGCGCGGTGTTGACCAGGTGGACGGCGCCGGACGAGGGCGAGCCGACCGTCGTACGAACGGGGGCGATCTCGAGCTCGACCCGGACTGTCGTACGGCCGAAGAGGAAGAGGCCGGCCAGCGCGACCAGGACGAGACAGAGCGCTCCGATCGCAGTCAGCTCGGTCCAGCCCTCACGACGGCCGATCAGCAGCCCCAGCAGGCCGACAAGGACGCTCGCCCAGCCGAGACCGGTGAGCAGGCGCCACTGCCCCGGCACGCGCGAGCCGAGGCGTCGTACGGCGTCGACGGCGCGCTGGAGTTGCGCCGATCGGCCGTCGGGAAGCCGCAAACCCGGGCGCCGCCGTACGGCGGCGCGCCGAGGAGCGTGACGAGCGGCCACTAGCCCAGACGATCCGCGGGCGGACGGACCTCGGCGAGCAGTCGGTCGATGACCTGGTTGACGTCGACACCGGAGAACTGCGCCTCGGCGTCGAGCAGGAGCCGATGGCAGAGGACGTGGTGGGCCAGGTCCTTGATGTCGTCGGGCAGGACATGATCGCGACCATGGGCGACCGCCCAGGTCTTCGCAACGCGGACGAAGGCCAGGCAGCCACGGGCGGAGAGACCGAGCTTCACGTGTGCGGCCCGGCGCGAGGCCTCGGCCAGCTGGGAGACATAGCTGACCACCGAGGCGTCGATGTGCACCTCATCGGCGAGTTCGGACATCTGGGCCACGGTGGAGGCGGTGATGACGGGCTCGACGAGACCCGCACGGTCGCGCACCTTCGAGTCGAGCAGCAGCGCCACTGTCGAGTCGTGGTCCGGATAGCCGACGGAGGTCTTCATCAGGAAGCGGTCGAGTTGCGCCTCGGGAAGCCGGTAGGTGCCGGCCTGCTCGATCGGGTTCTGGGTCGCGATCACCATGAAGGGGCGGCCCACCGAATGCGGCTGGCCGTCGACGGTGACCCGGCCCTCCTCCATCACCTCCAGCAGTGCCGACTGTGTCTTGGGAGAGGCGCGGTTGATCTCGTCGGCGAGCACGATCGAGTGGAAGATCGGCCCGGGGTGGAAGTCGAAGCTCCCCTTGTGCTGGTCGTAGACCGTCACACCGGTGACGTCCGCAGGCAGCAGGTCCGGGGTGAACTGGATGCGGGCATGCGAACCCTGGACGGTGTTGGCCAGCGCCCGGGCGAGCATCGTCTTTCCGGTGCCCGGGTAGTCCTCGAGGAGCAGGTGCCCCTCGGAGAGCAGACAGGTCAACGCCAGCTCGACGACCCGGCGTTTGCCGAGGACAGCCTGCTCGATGTTGTCGGCCATGGTGGAGAAGGTCTGCGAGAACCAGATGGCCTGGTCGTGGGTGATGGTCATGCTGCTCCGTTCGGTTCCGAAGGTTGGGAGAGGTGGACGCGGACTGTCACCCGGAGTCGGTGTTCGCCCCGGCCGGTGGGGAGGGCCGGCATTCGTTGATGGGGTTGTCGTAGTTCGTGTAGTTGTAGGCCATGACGTGACCGGTGTTCGACGACAGACGGCCGCTCCAGTCGCCATTCGCATTCGCCGGGCCGACGCGGTACCACCAGGTCTCGCCGCCTCGCCAGGTGCCGACATGGGTCACCGAACACCAGGCATAGCCCGCCCAGTTACTGACCTGGGCGGAGATGTAGCGACAGTGGTCGACGCAGTTTCCGGTGCCGTCGGGAGCGTCGGCGCCGTTGATATTCGTCGTCGTTCCGTTTGAATCAGTGGACCGCTGAGTCACCGGATTCTCGTCGCCGCGCTTCGTCGGCTGCGCGTCCGTCGGGCCCGAGTCGACGACGCGGAGCTTCCACGTGTGGTTGTTGCCGAAGTCGACGCACTTCCTGCCGGAGTTGGAGATGCTGCCGCTGGTGGTCCACGGACCGGCGACGGTCGCGTTGTCCATCAGGACGGTCGCGGTGACCTGCTTGCCGCCGGCATCGCCGCTGACCGACCAGTTGTAGCAGGCGCCGGTCACCGAGAGGCTCGGCGCATTGGCGCTGATCGGGCCATAGGGTTCGCCGACATTGGTGCGCTGCGGCGCGCTGCACTTGTCGCTGCTGTTGCACTGCCGCAGCTCCGCCACGTAGTTCGTGCCCGGCGACAGGTTCGAGATCGTCTGCGTGCCGGAGCCGGCCGGCCACGAGCCACAGCCGCCGCTGCCGCCCTGGACCCACTGGCACTCGACGCGGGCGTTGGTGCCGCGCGGATTCTGCGCCGTCCAGGAGACCTGGACGGACTTGTCCGGGCCCGTCGCCTGCAGCTTCGCGTCCTGCGGGGAGTCTGGTGTGCCGCTCACGTCGGTGGGCGCGAGCGTCCCGATCGCACCGAGGTGACGGTGGCCGAGCGAGTCGGTGGTGACGGCGCGGACGCGGAAGACGTGCTTCGAACCCCATTGCGACGGGATCGCGCAGGTCGTGCTCGCCGTCTCGCCACACTTCGCCGCGCCGTTGTCGGTGATGAGGTAGCGCGGCGGCTTCGGCCCGTTGAGACCTGGGCTGGTCAGCGCATCCCAGCTCACCTTGACCGTCGGATCACCAGCGCCGGTCTCGTCGAAGTTCGCCTGGATGCCGGAGACGGCAGCAGGCGCGCCCGCCGACTGGAAGGACGACGAGGTCGCCGGGATGCCGACGTACCGCTGGTTGGTGGCGATGACCGTGAACGTGTAAGAGAGGTTGTTGTCGAGACCGCCGACCTTGCCCGCAGGGCCGCCGAAGGAGTGCGAGCCGCAGCCCGGGGTGCACTTCACCGTGTACGTCTTGATCGCGGAGGTCTGGTTGCCCGGCGGGCTCCACGCCAGCATCAACGTGTGATCGCTGATCCCGGTCACGTGGATGTTGGTGACCTTGTCGGGCTTCTCGTCAGGGATCACCGTTCCCGACAACGGGCTCCACAGCGAATCGCCCACCGCGTTGTGAGCCTGTACGGCGAAGGTGTAGCGACCACCGTTGGTGAGTCCGCTGATCATGCAGTGGGTGGCCGGGCAGCGCTTCGAGCCGCCGTTCCAGCGAACGTTGTAGTACTGGATCGGCGCACCGTTGTTCGCCGGGGCCGGCCAGGACAGCAGCACCTGCTTGCTCTTGCCGGAGGCACCCTGAGGAGCAACCGGTGTGGCCGGAGCGTCCTGCACGATCAGTGTGACCCGGCCCTGAGCCTGCCGCGTGGGCGAATTGTTGTCGGGTGCGTCCGTGAACGAATAGTCGACAACGATCACACCGTGGGTCTTGCCGACCTTCAGATCGAGGTTCGCGCCATGGGGAGTCGCGGTCGCACCGGCCCCGGCCCGTACGACGCCGGTGACCTTGAAGTCCGGGTGCCAGATGGAGCTGGACGCCAGGTCGCCCACAGGGATCGACAGCGAGGAATTGGAGTGCACCTCGCGGGTGACCTCGGGAGCCGTCGGCGGCGGCGAGGCCTGCACCTCGACATTGACCAGACCTGCCGGTCCCTTGTCGCCCTCGATGCTCACCGACAGCTGGCCGCGATCGCCGGCCCGGGCATTGCTGCCCGGCGTCAGCGTGATCTGGTTGCCCGGCCCCGATGCCTGCACGTCCTTGGGCTGTTGCGCCCAGGTGGCCTTGAATTTCAGCGAAGTGCGCGCCCCTAGGGTGCGCGTCCAGACGTGACAGAGCGAGCCGATGTCGAGGTTGAGCGGGCGCCCGCCCTCACGCACGACAACCGGATCCTGCGGGCAGGAGAGCAGACCGGAGTTGTCGCCCACCACCACGGGTACGACGAGATAGGCCTGCTGTCCTTGAGGATCGTCGATCTTCGAGCCGTCGTACACGGGGAAGCCGATTGCGCCGGGACCTCGATAGTCCTTGGGTGCACTGACCTGCAGGCCACCCGACTTGGGAGTCACCCGGATCTGACCCGGCGAACCGGTGATCTGGCTGCTCAACCCGAAGTGCACCTCGCGGCCGGCCGGATCGATGACGACATCGCCCAGCGAGACATGAGTGCTGCCACCCGGAGAGACCCGCACGACCTTCGTCGGGTCGACGTACGGCGGTCCCGACTTGATCGGCGGCACGTAGATGACCGCCGATCCGACACCACCGTCGGTGTCGGTGAGCGTGAAGGGAACGACCTGCTCCTGCGCGGTCCGGGCCACGACCACCTTGCCGCTCACGACACGAGCATCAGTGCCCTGCGGCGCCTGCACCTCGATCTTCAACGCACCGGCGGTGCCGTCGGGGTCGTAGGCCTTGGCCAGCACGTCGGCGGTGGTGTCGGACTTGGTGCTCGTCGGGTCGCCGTACACGTCGAAGGCGACCGGCGGATTGTTGAAGCCCTCCTGCGGACGGATCGTCACGACGGATTGCGAGGGCTGACCGATGCCGTCGCTGATCGCGTAGGTCACCCGCACCGGCGTCTTGGCGTCCGTCGGTCCGGGCGTCACGAGCAGGCCGGAATTGCCGATGAAGTGGGCGGTTCGCGGACTCAGCACCGTCAGGGTCGGCCGGTCACCGGCGGTCACGATGTCGTTGGCGAGCACGTCGACCGTCACCTGTCGGTCGGGCGCGACCGTGACCGCGTCGGGAAGTGCCAGCGGCGGCTGGGCCTGCACCGGCTGCGAGACGGCGATGCGCACGCTGCCCGGCTGGCTCGTCGCGCCGAGCTGGTCGGTGAGCCGGTAGCCGAAGGTGTCCGTGCCGCTCTGTCCCGGATAGGCCTCGTAGTCGAAGGAATTGGCAGTGATGCGCACCAGCCGGCCCTTGGTAGGCGCGCTGGTCAGTCCGGCGATGCTGACCGGGTCGCCGTCGGGATCCATGCTGCCGCCGGGCAGCTTCACGCGCACGGTGTCGCCAGCGATCACCCGCGCCTCGAGCGTCGGAGGCACGGGCGGATGGTTCACCTTCGTCTTGGCGGGGATCACCTGCACGGTGATCGGTGTGCTGTCGCTCTTGTTGCCGACCTGGTCCTGCGCGACGTAGTCGATCGTGACGGTGGTCGGGTCCTTGACGTCCGAGGGGGCCGTGTAGACGACCTGGGTATTGGCCGCATAGGCATTGCCGACCGCCGGCTCCGTCGTCAGGACGCCGGCGTGCGCACCTCCCGCGCCGTCGGTCAGCAGCGAGAGCTGCGATCCGGTCGGGCTGAAGTCGTTGGCCAGCACCGGAATCGTCACCGAGGCGCCCGCACGCACGATCGCCTGATCGGGGCTGGTGACCGGCTGCTTGCCCGAGTCGGCGTCATGCCAGACGACGGCGACCTGTCCCTGTGCATTCTCCTGGCCATTGGTGATCTTGTAGGAGACCAACTGCGAGTGCGGCTGCGGCTCGGGCACCTTCGGCGCGATGCGCAGCCAGCGACCCCGGACGACGGCGACCTGGAACTGGTCCGGATTCTCCGCCTCCGCGCTGGTGACGGTGAGGACACCACCACTCGGGTCGATGTCATTCGCGAGTACGTCGACGAGCGCGGACTGCCCGCCGTACAAGGCCGCCTGGTCGGGTGCCGCGACCGGCTTGGTGCTCGCCGACTTGGCCACGTTGACGCGGATCGTTCCCTTGGCGGCATCAGCCGTGCCGTACGCCGCCTGATAGGTCAGCCACTGCGCACCCGATGCTCGCGGGGTGAAGGTCACCCGTCCCGAACTCGCGTCCGTGACGATCTGGCCATTGCCGCCGATCGGGTCGCCGGCCAAGGTGACGCTGGCATCGGGCGTCGCCGGGTCCGAACCCGGGAGGTCATTGGCGAGCGGGTTGAAGGTGACCGGCTTGCCGACGGTCGCCGTCACTACGTCGGGCTGGGCCTGGGCCGGGTGCGCGGTGGTGTCGTTGGGGCCTTCGACGTCGAAGACGAGGTCGCGACCGACAGCGGCGCCCTCACTGCCCTGCACCTCGTAGTGCACCTTCTGCATACCGCCGGAGTTGGGGGCGTTGAAGCGGATCCGGCCCGCGGGCGAGACCGAGGCGGTTCCCGCAGTCGCCGTGGCGTCCTTCAGGGACAGGGCATCGCCGGTCCACGGGTCCCGCCAGTCGGCGATGACCGGAACCTCGATCGAGCCATTCGCGGGCACGTAGTACTTCGGCTGCTGATAGTGCTCACGGGTGCCCGGGCGCGCCGCCTCGGAGCCGGAGCGCAGGTGCACCGTCACCGCGGCGCTGGCCGATGGGCCGCCGTCGTCGATCGAGTAGCGGAACTGCGCCGTACCGGTGCTGCCGGGCGGAGCCACGAAGTTCAGCGTCTGCAGGTCGGGCGCGATCGTCACCGAAGCGCCGTTCACGCCGGTGACATCGGTCTTGCCGTCGATCGCGAGGGTCTTGCCGCTCAGGCTGGCGTCGTTGTCGAGCACGTGCAGGACGGTGATCGCACCGGGTCGCGCGCCGAGAGTGTCGGGAGCAGCCTTCGGCTTGCGCAGGTTCTCACCCTTGTGGACCGACTTGTCGCGCTTGCGTTCCTTGCTCTTGGAGCGGTCGAAGTCCTTCCAGTTGGTGACCAGCTGGGGCGTCCGCTGGAGATCCCAGGCATTGCCGTTGTCGAGGTCGTTGAGCAGCACCTGGCCGCGGTTGACCCGGAACTTCGGCGTACCGATGGCGGCCCTGAGGTCGTACGACGTGGTCTTGCCGTCGTCGCAAAGCCGTACGGCGGTCGCCGAACCACTTCCCCATGCGCCGAGGACGCAGCTGCCGATCCGGACCGGCTCGGCCGGCTCACCCGATGCCGTGAAGACCTTCTTGGCCGCACCGCCACTCAACGAAGCCTGGTAGAGACCGTCCGCGGTGGCGAAGGTGACCGTCGGCGCATCGCCCTCGCTGACCTGCTGTACGACGGCGCCCGAGGGGATCTCGATCGCGTCGTGACCGACCACCTGGAGCCGGCCGGCACCCGTGTCCAGAAGCACGGCGCTGCCGCCGACGGCAGTGAGCGCGACCTTGTCGGTGAGGCTCGACGACACATCGGCGCTGCCGCCGATCGCGAAGCCCGAGGCCGACGGCACCAGGGTGGTGACCGAGTGAGAGGCCGTCGAGAAGACGAGAACCCTGCCCTCGGCATCCACGGCGACGCGGGCGGCTCCCTTGATCGTCGCGGCCGCCGGAGCGGTGGTGTCGAGCTGGGAGAGATCGGTGATCGGAACCGTCGGGTCCTGCCTCGAGGCGGAGCCCGGGTCGACGCGCGCGGCGCGGACCTTGCCGGTCTTGGGATCGATCGTCGCGACGGTGCCGCCGCCGAGAGCGATGTCGCCGGCCTCGGCGATCGTCAGGCGCAGGCTCTGCGGCGCCGTGAAGCTGGCGGGATCGATTCCGAGCACCTGGGTGCCCTGCACGCCCAGCACCGCGCTGCCGTCCTGGAGGACGTCGAGACCGCCCGAGGACATCGGAATCGTGTTGTCCAGTTGCCCGATGGGCTTGTTGACCCGGCCGAAGGCAAGCCCGGCCACGGTGCTGTTACCGGTCACCCAGATGCCGCCGTCGTTCAGCTCCGCCTTGTGACGCGCGAATCCGTCCGCCGAGATCGCATAGGCGACGAGGGTCACGACGACCAGAGTCAGAACGAGCGAGGCGGCGATCGACGTACGACGCCGCTGCAGCCAACCGCGGGGGTCCATCCGGATGTGGTCTCTCGTACGAAGGGGCTGGAACGCGACCGAGCTCGCGAGCGAAATGTGACAGATCCGGAGCCGTTTCGGAGACGTTCTCAAATTCCCGTACAAGGCGGGACGAATCCCGTACATCGCCAAGACTGGAATCGGCCCCAAACGAGCTCGAAATACACGACAATCGGCGCGTGCTGCTCCCCAACGCCGCCGATGGACGACTCCACGTCTCCACCGCCTCACGCACCAGTGCCGGGCGCGTGCGCGACCACAACGAGGACAGCCTGCTCGCCCTGGACGGCGTCTACGTCGTCGCGGACGGCATGGGCGGCCACGCAGCCGGCGACCGAGCCAGCGCGCTCACCGTCGAGATCCTCGCCGAGCTGGCGACCACGGCGACGGTGACCAGCGCGGTCCTCACCGAGACCGTCCAGAAGGCGAACGACCACATCGTGGACGATGCCCGCCGGCATCCCGAGCGGTCGGGCATGGGCACCACCTGCGTCGGCCTCGTCGCGACCACCTTCAGCGGTCTCGCCCACTGGCTCGGCTTCAATGTCGGCGACTCCCGGCTCTACGAGCTGAGCGCCGCCGGCATCAAGCGCCTCAGCGTCGACCATTCCGAGGTACAGGAGCTGATCGACGCGGGACGGATCAGTCCCGACGAAGCTTTCACGCATCCCCTGCGGCACGTGGTGACCCGATCCCTGGGCACCGATCCTTGCCCGCCCATCGACGTGTGGATGTTCCCGGCAGTGACCGGCAGCACCTACCTGCTCTGCTCGGACGGGCTCACCGACGAGCTCACCGAGGACGCCGTGCACCGGATCGTCCGTGCGCATCCCGATCTCGACGAATTGGCCGACGCCCTTGTCACCGCCGCCGAGGAGGCTGGTGGCCGCGACAATGTCAGCGTCGTCCTGGTCCGCATCGACTCCGATTCGGCGGCAGTTCTCTCCGATGAGGCGGACACCAATCCACGCATCCAGCTCACGCCGACCATCTGAGGACCCCGATGACGACGATCCACTATCAGCCGGGCCGGCGACTGCTCTTCGTGAGCGGTGACCGGGTGCTCTTCGTCGAGGACGCCGATGTGCACGTGGCCGAGGTCTGGGATGCCTTCCTGGACGGGGACGAGGGCATGGCGAGCGCGCTCGCCACGGTTACGGCTCCCTGGGTGCTCATCGACACCGCCGGTGGCTGCCGGATGAAGGGCGCCGTGCACGTCAACGTCAACTGGCCGCAGGGGACCCAGAGCCTCGCGGACGAGGCCTCTGTAGGTGATGCCCTGGCCAGCTCACCGAGCAGCCTGCGCATCGGACCGGCGGCATCGCCGCTTGCGGCGTACGGGCAGGGGCTCGGCATCGTCGAGGGCGTCGTACTGGCGGAATCGGTGAGCCTGGAGCTGGATCGCCCCGAACCCGCGGTCCTGGCGGATCCGGAGGCGCCCGCGGACAAGCCCGTCGCCGAAGCCGAAGAAGCCGCGGCCGAGGAGGTGGAAGAGGAGCCAGGCCTCGGGTACAGCGCCAATCGCACCATCATCTGGACCGACCCCGAGCCGCTCCTGGCTCCCGTCACGCCAGCGGTCGAGCCGGCGCCCGAGCCTCCGGTCCGGCCGGCGCGCAAACCCGGTCTGATCGACGGCATCCCCGGTTTCGGTACGCCGCCGGTCTCCGCTGCGCCCGTCGTACCCGCGAGCCCGCCGGCGATGCCGCTGCCCCCGGAGCCGGTCGCGGTGCCGGCCCCGGTCATCGAGCCCGTCGTTGAGCCAGCCATCGAGGCTGCCATCGAACCGGCCGTCGAGGCCGACGCCGAAGAGCTGCAGATGACCGTCGACCGCAGCAAGGTCGTGGCCGCGCAGACGGACCGCATCGAAACGGTGCTCGCCGCCTCCTGCCCCCTCGGTCACATGAGCCCGGCCTTCGCGCCGCAGTGTCGCGTCTGCGGACGGGACATCACGCCGCAGCAGCCCCAGACCATCGCGCGGCCGATGCTCGGACGACTGCTGCTGCCCGACAACGAATCGGTCGATCTCGACCGTCCGGTGATCTTCGGGCGGGCGCCCCGGGTGCTCGACGAACAGGGCGAGCGACCGCACCTGATCAACATCTCCCGCTATGGCGAATACCTCTCCCGCATGCACCTCGAGGTCTCACTGCAGGGCTGGCACGTGCTCGCCCGCGACCTGGGCTCGACCAGCGGCACCATGGTGACTCTGCCGGGCCGGCCACCGGAGAGCCTTCGCCCCGACGAGCCGCTGGTGCTCGAGCCCGGCAGCATCGTCGACCTGGCAGGCTCCTATGTCTTCCGCTTCGAGGTCGCCGGATGAGCGCACCGGAGATTCCGGGGTTCACGCACCTGTCGCATCTCGGGTCAGGCGGCTACAGCGAGGTCCACCTCTACGAGCAGCACCGGCCGCGCCGCCAGGTGGCGATCAAGGTCATCCGCGACTCCCTCGACGATCGCCAGCTGGAGCGCTTCGCGGCCGAGGCCGACACGATGGCCAGCCTGGCCGAGCATCCCTACATCGTCCCGGTGCTCGCCGCGGACGTGACCGCGGACGGCCGGCCCTATCTGGTGATGCGCTATTTCCCGCCGCCGGACCTGGGCGCGCGGGTGAAGAGGCAGCCGCTGACCGTCGCGGAGGCGCTGCGCACCGGCATCCAGATCGCCAGCGCTGTCGAGACCGCGCACCGGGCCGGCATCCTGCACCGGGACATCAAGCCGGCCAATATCCTGGTCAGCAGCTATCGCACACCCGCGCTGACCGACTTCGGCATCGCCGGCACCCTGCACCAGGTGGATGCCGACGACGAGGTCGGCGTCTCGATCCCGTGGTCGCCGCCCGAGATCCTCAACGGGCAGTCGAACGGCTCGATCGCCACCGACGTCTACTCCCTCGGCGCCACGATCTGGAATCTGCTGACCGGTCGCTCGCCCTATCGATCCACCGACGCCAACACCAATTCCGCGGTAGCCCTGCAGGCGCGCATCCACCAGATGGCGCCGCCACCGACGGGGGTCGAGGGCGTACCCGCCGCTCTCGACCGGCTTCTCCAACAGTGTCTGGCCAAGAACCCGGCGCACCGGCCCGCGAGCGCCATGGAGGTCGCGCGTGGTCTGGCCGCCATCGAACAGGCGGAACGGCTGTCCCGGACCGACATCGTCGTGCTCGACGCGGCGCCGGCAGCGCCCGTCGTACCGGTGGGTGATGCTCCGGGGACGGTACGACGCCCCGTCGTACCCGGCGTGGACGACGACGGTCCACGCACCCGAGCCCGCGCCGGCCAGGTCGACGCCGGCTCCCCCGACGAAGTGCGGCCGACCCAGCGCCGCGGCGTCGTGGCCGCTCCCGCCGAGGCCGCCGCGCCCCGGCAAGCCTCGAACCGACGCTGGGGACTCATTGCGGCAGCGGCCGTGGTGGTCGCCGGCGCCGTGACCGCAGCACTGATGCTGTCCGGCAGCAAGGGCCCGCCCTCGAGCGGGCCGAGTGGCGGCCCGCAGCCCACGCCGACCGCCGACCTCGGGCCCGGTTTGACACCGGCCACGTCGGGTCCCGCACCCGAGATCGGGACCCCGCGGCTGTATGGCAACAAGGTCGTCTTCCCGGTCATCACCCACGGCTCCCACGACGTCCTGCGATGGTATCCCGGCGCCGAGGGCCAGCCCCTGGGCGCCGAGCAACCCGTCGCCGGCGACGCCATCGTCACCCCGCGACAGGCAGGTCGCACCTGCGTGATCCTGCTGGTCATCCCTCCGGGGGCGAGCACCCCCAGCCAGTCCCCGATCCCGGCATGCATGACAACGAGGTGATCTGAGTGAACCGTCTCGTCTTCTGTGGTGAGGAATTCCCCATCACCGCGACGCCCCTGCAGATCGGCCGCGCCGGCGATGTGATCATCGACGACAATCCCTATCTGCACAGGCAGTTCCTTTCTGTCGAGGAGCGCGAGGGCATCGTCTGGATCCGCAATGTCGGTAGCCAGCTCAGCGCCACCATCGCCGACGACTCAGGACTGGCGCAGACCTGGTTGGCGCCGGGAGCGCAGATCCCGGTCGTCTTCCCGCGTTCGGTGATCTGGTTCACCGCCGGCCCGACCACCTATGACTTCGAGATCCTGCTCGAGGCGGCGGTCTTCACACCGACCGCCCAGCACCTCGACCGGACCGGCAACACCACGGTCGGCCAGGTCACCTTCACACCCGACCAGAAGCTCCTCTGTCTCGCCTTGGCCGAGGAATTCCTGGCGCGCGGTATCGAGGGGCGCGGCAGCATTCCCACGTCGGCGGCGGCCGCGGAGCGACTCGGCTGGACGCTGAAGAAGTTCGAACGGAAGCTCGACAATGTCTGCGAGAAGCTGGCCCGCAACGGCGTCAGCGGTCTGGTCGGCAATGCGCGTTCACTGGCCTCGTCACGACGCAGTCGCCTCGTCGAGTACGTCCTCGCCGCCCGGCTCGTCGTTCCGGAGGACCTGGCGCTGCTCGACGCAGCGCGCCGTGCCGCCGATCAGGGCTGAGCCCTGCGGCGCCGTACGAGGGCGATGGCCGCTGCCCACTCCGGGCGGTCGGCCGCGTCGATCTCAAGTGCGACGAGCAGGGCCTCGATGACCTCCGGCCGCGTCGCAGGTGGCAGGTGCCGAGCGGAGAAATAGCCGCCGACGGTGGCCGGAGGCACCTGCATCCGCTGTGCCACCACGCGAACCGTCAGCCCGAGCTCGCGACGACGCCCCGTCAACGCCGCCGCGAGCCCTGTTCGATCACGAATCGCCTTCGGCCCAGGGCCTCCACACCCTTCCGACTGGTCCGTGTCCGGCTTGCGCACGCGAATCGCCTTTCTCGTAAGGGTTCTGAGCTCCGTGGAACACCTGAAGCCTAGGAAGTGAAGGGCGCTCACGTCGATGGGGAGAAGTCCCCGGGGAGAAGTCCCCAATCCCTTGTGACAAAGGAAAATCGGGGCCGGACGATGTCCGGCCCCGATCTCATGGAAGAGCTGTCAGCGGTCGTGTGCCACCTGGATCGCCTCGATCACCCGCTGGGCGGTGTCCTCGATCGTGCCGATGTCCTTGCCGCGTCCGGCCGCCGCCAACAGGTGATTGCCGCCGGTGTCGAAGAAGATGCCCGTCACCCGCGCGGTCGCGAACATGGCGACAGCGACTGCCAGCATGACGATCGCGATCAGCTTGCTGACGCCACCGCCCATCGGAAGGACGAGCAGATAGAGGCCGAAGAGCAGCGCCGCAAGGCCGGCGAGCACCCGGCTGCTGCGCATCATGTGACCGTGATTGATCTGGTCCACGGCGTCCAGCGGGGCCGACCCGCAGGCATAGCCCATCGGGATGATGCCGAAGAGCGTGTGTGGAGACTGCACGATCACTCGCCGATCCGTCAGCAGGACGCGGGTGCGTAGGTGCTGGAGGATCAGGTGCGGCGAGAAGGAGGCATCGAGACGCGTCGTCTCACCGGGCATCAGCGCGATGCCCGGAGCCTCGGCGGCCGTCGCCGACTGCGGATACGACGGGACGCTCGTTGGCGACATCGTGGGCGCCGGCGACGCCATGGGCGCAGCGGCACGCGCCGTGGTCGGAGCACTGACGGATTGCGCAACCGCCACCTCGACCGGCCGGGAGGCGCCGCACATCCCGCAGAACGCCGACACATTGCCGACCCGCCCACAACTGGTGCATGTCCACGCACTATCGGTCATCGGAGAACTCCTCACGTCTTCGCCTGTCCTGTCATTTCCCGAGAGATGCGACGCCATTCAGGCCGCGGCGAACACGGTAGTGAGCGCGTGCCCTTTCGTACATGGGGAGAAGTCCCCTGTTCGATCTCTGGACAGATTCGCGAAGCCCCGGCGGCCAGGCCCCGCGGCTCGATAGGGTTCCGACGATCCGAGGAACCAGGGGGTACGCATGACGGCTCGCTACTGCACCACCTGCGGCGCGGCCCTCACGGGGCAGCGCTTCTGCGTCAACTGCGGCGCCGAGGCGACCCCGGAACCCGAGGCCGGCGAGGTGACCCAGCAGCGCCTCACCCCGTTGCCGGCACCGCCCGTGACCCCCGCCCCTCCCGTGGCAGCACCCGCACCAAGGCCTGTCCCGGCGCCCGCACCCGCCCCGGCGCCGGAACCGGCGGGCGACGACTCCGGTCGCAAGGGGGTGACGACGATGGTGATCATCGGCGCGGTCGTCATCCTCGCCCTGGTCGCGGTGATCGGCTATCTGCTCGGCACCTCGTCGGGCGGCAGCAAGAGCGCCGACCGCGGCCCGGAGCAACGAGTGCAGCAGGCCTCGCCGGAGCCGCCAGTGCCCACCACGCCGGCTCCGACCACACCCGCTCCCTCGACGGCCCCGCCCCCGACACCCGCCGCGCTGACCTGGCGGTGCTGGGACGGTGCCCAGGTGACGGACAGCGGCGCCTGCCCGGCGCCGAGCGGCCGACGCGGAATGGAGGCGGTCTCACCGACCTTCGCCTGGGCGATGGCCAACGGCCGCTGCTACGGAGATCCGACCACACACACCGTGGGCAGCCAGCAGTGTCGCGTCGGCGGCGCGCTGGTGCACTTCGCCTGGTACGCCTCCCGTGCCGAGATGGACGCCTACTTCCGCGACCACTACCCGGTCTGCAACCGGCTGCCCGCCGGATGGTTGGAGCGTTGCGGCGGTGCCGACAAGCGACGCGTCGGCCTGCGCTTCACCGATCCCTCCTACCTCTTCGAGGTCACCGTCGCCAGGGAGCAGGCGAGCGTCCTCGACGCGGTGAAGCTGCAGCAGGCCCAGCCCACTCGGTGAACGGGCGCCGCTGACGGTTCAGTCGCCGCCGTACGCGACGCCGAGCTCGGCCAGCTTCGCCTTGCCGCCGTCAAGGGCGGTGAGGATCCACGCGCCGTCGGGCGTGACGGTGAAGGTGTGCTCGAAGTGCGCGGCCCAGCTTCCGTCGCTGGTGCTGATCGTCCAGTCGTCGTCCTCGACGACGCAGTGCTTGGAGCCCAGGGTGACCATCGGCTCGACCGCCAGGGCGAGACCGCGGACGATCTTCGGGCCCTTGCCCGCACGACCGAAGTTGGGCACGTTGGGCGGCTGGTGCATCGCGGTGCCGATCCCGTGGCCGGTGAAGTCCTCGAGGATGCCGTAGCGCTCACCACCGGGCTGGGCGCGAATGTAGCTCTCGACGGCGTGCGAGATGTCGGTGACGCGACCACCGAGGCGCGACGCCGCGAAGCCCGCCCACATCGATTCCTCGGTCACCCGCATCAGTTCGAGTACGTCGGCCGCGACCTCGCCCACCGCCACCGTGATCGCGGCGTCACCGTGCCAGCCGTCGACGATGGCGCCGCAGTCGATCGAGATGACATCGCCGTCCGCGAGCGCGCGATCACCCGGGATCCCGTGCACGACCTGCTCGTTGACCGAGGCACAGATCGTGGCCGGGAAGGGCGGGTGGCCGTAGCCGAGGAAGGACGGGATGCCGCCGCCCTCGCGGATCGTCTGCTCGGCGAGCGCGTTGAGCGCAGCCGGCGTGACACCGGGGCGGACCGCAGCCCGCAGGACCTCGAGCGTCTGCCCGACCAGCAGGCCGGCCACGCGCATCTTCTCGATCTGGGCAGGCGTCTTCAGTTCGACGCGTTCGCGGAGACTCACCACGACGTCAGGCGGAGATCAGCTCTCAGTGACGCTGTCGAGCGCCTCGAGCACGCGGCCGGTGACCTCGGCGACCTCGCCCATGCCGTCGACCTCGACCAGCAGGCCGCGGCTCCGGTAGACGTCGATCAGCGGCGCGGTCTGCTCCAGGTAGACCTCCTGGCGGCGCCGGATGACCTCCTCGGTGTCATCGGCGCGACCCTCGGTCTGCGCGCGCTGGAGCAGCCGGGCGACGATTTCGTCCGAGTCGCAGGCGAGGACGACGACCGCGTCGAGCCGGTGGCCGGTGAAGCCGATCATTCCGTCGAGTTCCTCGACCTGCGCGAGCGTGCGCGGGTAGCCGTCGAGGAGGAAGCCCGCCTTGGCGTCCGGCTCGTCGATGCGATTGCGCACCATGTGGTTCGTGACCTCGTCCGGCACGTACTCGCCGGCGTCCATG